>PCXC01000072.1 GCA_002796345.1 Deltaproteobacteria bacterium CG11_big_fil_rev_8_21_14_0_20_42_23
ATTGAAACCAGTTTGAATTTAGTATCAACAACTATTTGAATTTATTTAGGATAGTGGTAACTCGAGCACACATTTTTTGCCATTATGCCCATCCTGAACAACGTGAAGGATCTCCTCTGGCAATTGGACGAGGAGATTGCCACGTCTTGCTTCGCAAAACTCGCAATGACAAAACCCTAACTAGCCACGCTGCCTAAGAACCAAGCAAAAAAAAACGCCGAAGGGATTAGCTTCGGCGTTCAGAAATTCTGTTTTATTTGCTTAAAACTGACTAGCTGCATCTTCTAGAGAAGATACAACACTTGTCTCCGAAGCATTTTCTTCTGGTGCTACTTCAGAATCTTCTTCGGCATTTTCATCTTCAACCGGTACAGCATCTCCATCGTTAATACTCGAAGCTGTATCAGCTTCTGCTTCCATCATTTTACCGCTTGCTTCAATCACGGTAGTGCCTGTCATAGCGCCAGTGCTTTTGCCAATGCCCACTTTGTACATAATGGCACTGTCTTCACTTGTGCCAAGTTTTTTTGCAGAAAGGGCAACGCTCATCACTTCGCCGTCATCACTTGTAATCACGCTGATATTTCCATCGCGCATTACAGACACGCTGGATTTTCCAGCAATGAGAAGCACTGAACTGTAAGGATCAGCCGCAAGACTCATAACCGCAGAATCAATATTGCCAAGCTTTTCCCATTTGGCAGAGTTTGCAACTGCACTGTAATAGATGTTGCCATCTGCGGTACCAGCAATCAGCACACCATCACGTGAAGTGAGTGTGTAGGTTTCTGACAAGTCGCCGAATTTTGTGAAACTATCAGCTGCACCATCTGGGCTACAGTAAACACCTTCGCTTGTTGCGGCACACACCTTGTTGTCCGAACCTTTTACCAATTCAAGATCATGGATAATTTTTCCGAAGGTTGGATATTCTGAACCAGCACCTTTTTGAGATGAAGTTTTCCAATCGGCGATGAAGCCATCGATATCAAGTGAGCGAATGCCGTTATCTACGGCAACAACAAGCTTTCCATTTGGAAGAGCAACAACATCACACACTTGGGACATGCTGATAGGATCGCCTTTTGCGCTTGCTGAAATTCCACCAACCGTAGAACCTTTGCAGCTATTGTGGAAACCATTCTCCCCTTTTTTGGAAGCAGCTATTGTATATGAAGTAAGCCTTTCCCATTTTCCTTCTGCGTTTGTGTACATCACAAAACCCTTAGTTGCCGCAAACACTTGCGCTGCATTATCTGGACGAACACTCACAGCGTTTACAGCGTAATCGCCAAGTCTTCCCATAAATGCTGCGTTGTATAAACTTGGGAACTTAACTGTTTTTGCAGCACCGCTATCGTACAATCGCACAGAGCCATCTGCATAAGCAGCTTGTTTCATGCCTAGAAATTCGCGGCGCATATCATTTACATCGTAGCTAATACTTGCAACTCCAGTTTCTCCGCTGGAAAGATTTTTTTGTTCAAGGACGAACGCTGTAACTGCTTTTGTTGACCAAGGTTTTCCGCCGCCATAGGTCATTTCAACCATCACTCCTTCAGCTGGTACAGTAACCATGCTTGAAGCTTTTCCATCTACAATTTGAACTGGCGTTCCACCAATTTTCACTTCTTCAATGATGCCTTCAGCGGTTCCTGTTGGAACGCTTGCTGTTACCATCACTTGCTCGCCTTCGAATGCCCATGTTTTTGAAACTTCAAGGTTTGCGAAAGCAGGTGAAGCCAATCGTACTGAAGCGACATCACTTACAACAGAAGAGACTCCTTCAATTGAAGCTGTGATTGTAAAATCTACACTTCCAAAAACAGTACACATAATACTGCCACTGCTTGAGATAGTTCCTTGAGGAAGTTCACCTTCGCACTTAGCTGCAGAAGGTTCAGAAATATCAATGCTCACCAAAGCTGTGCCAGGAGTGGCTGTCCAGCTGACTTCAACTTCACGTTGTGCTGTAATTTCAATTGATGATTGTCCATCAACATA
Organism: Deltaproteobacteria bacterium CG11_big_fil_rev_8_21_14_0_20_42_23; assembly: GCA_002796345.1. NCBI lineage: Bacteria > Deltaproteobacteria > Deltaproteobacteria bacterium CG11_big_fil_rev_8_21_14_0_20_42_23. The sequence continues at coordinate 2,005 of PCXC01000072.1, forward strand.
AATATTTGCGCTGAGTTGATCGGCAGGGTTTGTAACAGTAACCGTAAGCTCTTTATGCACAGCATCTTTTCCTGCAGCTGTTGCATCAAGCATACAAGTTGTTGATTCAGTAAGTGGCCCAATAATAGCACAGCCTTTTGCATGAAATGCACCTCGAGTAATCGTTGCCGCTTCGCCATTTTCATCTGCTGGTATGGCAACGCCTTCGCAACCAAAGGTAATCGGCTCACCATTGTCGCACGTAACATTCACCACGGCAGACTCATCATCCACTTCCCATGAAATGGTTGATGTTTGTCCAGGATCTACAGAAACAGGATCAGCGGTAAACATTGCATCAAGCGCGTTGTCAATTTCACCAAGGGTAATGACAGCGGTACGGTGAACATATTCTGTTTCAACATTTTTCTTTACTGCGTAGAGGACAAGGGTTGTGGGTTCGTTAATAGGCCCAATAACTTGTTCGCCACTTAGCCTTCCATCGAGTGGGTAGTGAAGTACAGAATCGGCATCACCGAATGCTTCTTCAGCAGTAATCTCAACATTAGTGCCAATCTTTAAAGCTATTACAGCAGTATCAGCATTGATAATGTTCCACACTACTTTTACAGAATCGCCCTTTTCAACTCTTACTTCAACAACTTCATCGCCTACGCTCTGACTAGGAGTAAGCTGATCAGCCCTCACACGTGACACCTCGAACTTTACGATGCCCGGAACGATGGCAGCAGCTTCACTTTCATCGCGACGATCTGGAAATGTGTTGGCACCATCCGAACATGACACCACTGTCACGAGCATAAGCGCTGCAATCATTAATTTTGCAATCCCTTTTATATTCTTCATATCCCTAATCCCTTCAACAAAGTTTTTCTGTTTGTTAAATCTTATTTATCATTTCCCGTTTAGTTGTCGTAAACAAGTTCAAGCTTAAACACATTGAAGATTGATTCTTGTCCACCAGCAGCGCAAAGCAGATAACTATAAGCTAAGCGGGCGAGTAGTGGCGAACCAAACAATGATGGCGATTCCGTTCCTAAAGTTACCTCATGGCAAGTACTTCCTTTATCAAGGCTTAATGCTCCTACTGCTCCAGCATTTATTGTTACTTCATCTGGTCCTGTACCACCATCTGGGGCAATTCCACTTCCTATAGTAAGGGGATCTTCTTGTGAGCTCAGCATGTATGAAGCAAAAGGCTTCAACGTACCTGGTAGAGCATTCCACAGAACCCTTGCACCAAAGCTTGTTGTAGATTTTTCCTCTTCTGCAGAGTGTCGAAGACCAAGATCTAGCGTAAGATGATCAACTGTTTTGCCACTTTCTCCTGGTTGGGATGTTTGTGTTCTTAAGCCACCACCGATACCATAACCTGTAACGTCGGCTTTTTCTTTTCGACCTGCGAGTGAATAGTACATTGCTTCGAATGAAGGTGTAAGGCTTGCTCCCTCACCTTGTTTAAAGGTGTAAGCTCCGGAAGTATATATATTGAACTGGGTGCCGTCGTAATCAAAGGTCTTTTCCGCATCTGGATCTAGCCTCCATTGTCCAACTTGTGCGTAAGTAAACCCTAAGTTAAATTTGTGGCTGTCGCCTGCAGTGCTTGCCTCAGCTCTAGCTCCCTTGCCAATACTTGAAACATATGCCCAGTGAGCAGCAATAAGCGCTAAGTCAGAATCAAACGCTGGATTGTTTTCGGCGGGACGCGTAGGAATGAACAAAAGTGAAAGCGAAAGCTTCCATGTATCATTTGCAATGCCTTGCTCAAGTTGAAGGAACAGGTTGTGAACTCTATCTACTTTTGCAGAACCTTCTTCAGGAAGGTATGCTGAAACAAGTGGATCAACCGCAAGAGGTGGTTCGCCCACATGCAACAAAGCTCCTTTTGCAGTGAGTGTTGTAGATGCTCCGAGCTTAAATTTTCTGCTTAGAGCTGCAAAAATATCAAAACCGAAATTTTTCTCTTCTCCTGGAACATAAGAGGTATCAGCTTGGAAAAAGAATTTCCAATCTGATTTTTGTTCTGTAGCTACATCTTCAATTTTGAATGTAAGCGTTCCATCTTTAGCAAATGCTGGAGTAAGCTTTACATCGCTAATAGCTTTTTCTGATTTGACAGCTTGAGCAACAGCACTTTGAAGAGCTGCTTCAAATTTAGCTGCAGTTACCGGTGGAAATCCTGCCTCCTCTGCTGCTTTTTGCGTTTGTTGAATGAGGCTTAATGCAGAAGCGTTGGCATCTGCTCTGGAAGCAAGTTGAAGTGAACGAATGGCTTTTTGCCAATCAGCATCAAGTGTTTCCAAGGTGATGGTGTATTCGTCTGAGGCTCTTACTTCTGATTTTGTAACACTTGTAAGTGACAACACTTCATGCGCGTTTGGCGCAACAATAAGTGGCTTCACGGTTTGTACAAAAGCTGCTGTGAATGCGGCTTCTTTTGCTTCATCTTTTATAAGTGCTGCACGGATTGTTTCATCAAGTTTTCCCAAAGCTTCTGTCAACAAGCGTTTCACTTGAACTTGAAGAACAGGATCGCCTTGTAAGTTCAAACCAAACATAACATTTGAAGGAAGACCGATGTCACGGATATTTTTCAAGACTACTTCTCTAATTGAAAGAGCGTCTACAACTTCGTTCATTTCAACTTTCAACACTGCATGATCTTGAAGACCATCGATGATGTCGTTCATTGACGCTTTTGTTTTTGCAACAAGTTGTGAACCAATACTGCCTTCGTCAGTTTCGCTTAAGGCTAGAATTTCAAATTTGTGATTTTGCAACGCTTTCGCGTTCAACACTGCATCAAGGGCTGTAGCATCTTTACTTTTCGCAGCTGCAACTTCAGCGGCAATTGCTGCTTTAATAGCCGTTGCTTTAGTTTTAGTAGCATCATTATTTGCAGCGCGCTCAAGCAAGGCCGACAAGCTCATGAAAGATTTGTAGTCGTTGCCTCGACGAAGCACGATGACAGCTTCTTCATAGAGGCGAACGGCATTATGAGCTGTATCAAGGCTGAGATCTTCGCCGTCTGGAGTAAGCCCATTAAAAAGATCATCCGGAACTGGAACTGGAGCAACAGCAACGCTCTCACTTGGAGACGTTGATTGTTTGTACGATAGAACTGGAGTAAGCTTTGCTAACGCAAGTGGCTTTACGGCATCGTCATTAGCCGGAATTGATTGAACGCTTTCAACAATTTGATCTGCGATTGATCCTCGAATCACCACATCACCAGAAATTGAATCTGGCAACATGCCAATGGCTTGGCGATACAAGCGGCTCATCGCTGCACCTTTATCTGGATTTGTTTCACTTTTCACGGCAAGCGCAACAATAGGATGCAAGCCAATTTGGTAAGCTTCTGAAACTGATGCAATGGGACCAGTTCCACGAAGGGAGTAGTCAACTACCGCTTGAAGGAATTCTGCACGAGAAAGATTGGCATCACCAACAAGCCCATCAAAGCTTGCGTTAGTCAGTGGAGTTTTTCCGTTTTGTTGAGTTGTATGTAGTGCACCTAGGTAATCTCTCCATATAGAATTGCTTGGATCAACTTTATTTCCAAGCTTTGGATGGTTGAGTCGCTCTGCCAATTCAAGAAAAGCTCTGTTTAGTTTCAGAGCGTTTCCCAAATTAACACGACAGGATTCGTTATCTCCACATTGATTGGTATATGCATCAACAAGTGCGCTTTCTTTATCACTACAAGTATTTGCTGCTGTTCCAAGAGCTGTAAGCGGATCTTTGAGCTTTTTTTGCTCAGCGAAGTCATCGAACAAATCTTGTGCATCATCTCTGAGGCGCACTTTGTTATCGAGATATTTTACCGGAAGACCGCCATAACAAAGATATTGAATGTTTCCTTTTTTAATTGAATTTTTTCCAGCTGCAAACATGAACTGCCTCCTTCACGATATATTCCTATGGAATTATGTGAAACTGATTACTCAAATGAATTTCCTAAATTAAAACCACTTGGTTTTGGTGCTGCTTTCGGTTTTGTTGTTGCTGGTTTTCGTGCTGCTTTCACCGGACTTGCTTTTGGCGCTTCAGTCTTTACACCTCTTGCCTCAGCAAGTTGTTCAACCACACGCTTGAACATATCAGCACGATTTTGATTGGTGATGATATTAGGCAAAGATGTTTGCGACCACTCCACCAAAAATTTCAGAGCATCTTCTTTTTTTCCCTGCGTATTTGGATCAGCAATTTGCAACAAAGCCTTTTCAGCGCGATCGAGTAAGAATTTCGCATTGTCACTTTCAAC
>PCXC01000073.1:0-2528 GCA_002796345.1 Deltaproteobacteria bacterium CG11_big_fil_rev_8_21_14_0_20_42_23
AGAAATATTATTACTTCACCTCAACACCCTGCTTTTTAGTGCTGGGAGTTTTGTTTGCACTTCTTTTATACGTGCGTGGGAAAGTTCGAAAACGCTCATTCCCTCACCCTCGGGCTGAAAGGGTCTCCTCGTTCAATTGTCAGAGGGGATCACCACGTCACTACGCTCCTCGTGATGACAAAGAGTGCTTGTGTCATTGACGAAAAATGGATTGAGTTGCCATTATGCCTAGGATGACGGTGTTGATTTGTCATCACGTTTTTGTTGTTACCTTATCCCCAATTTTTTAAGGAGGTGGTCAACACGTTCAAACGCATCTCGTTGCACTTGAGCACGTTCTTCAGCATCAACAATTTCATCAAAGTCCGCGATGAACTTTGGCCCAACATGTTTTTCAGAAGCAAACTTTTCAGCAATCTTGGCAAGGCCTTCCTTCACCAGCCCGTGCGCCATAAAGGGAACGAAAGCTTTTATCAACATATCAAGACCGCCTGGGTAGTGTCTCAGACAATAATAGATGTCCCAAGCATCTTTTTCTTTCATACGATCGGCAAGCGCCATGCCTTTCATTATAATGAAGGGGACAATGGAAGCCACACGAATGGTGGCTGTATCTTGACCACCACCAGGAAGCTCACCACGCAACTGAATTTCCACCGGATGCTCGAAAGCAAGATCGCAGCCACGAGCTTTTCGCGCATGAACATCTTGCACTTTTTGGTGGCGATGCTTCTTACCAACACCTTCATACTCACCGGCCAAAAAATCAACCTGGACGGTAATTTCCCGCCCTTCAAAAATAAGCTTTCGGAAAAAAATAAACGGTTGTGTTCCCTGCTCGTATCCACGATTGCGCAAAAGCTTGAGAATGGTTGCGTATCCTTCTGCGGGAAGATTTCGATGGTCAAGGGCGAGGTCAATATCTGTACTGCCCACATGAGGAAACTCCTTTGACGGCAAAAGCAATTCTGGAACCCATCCGCCCACCAACACGATATCATCACGATAGGCGCCGAGCAAATGTGTGAGCTCTAAGAGGACTGCTCTCGCCGCATGAACAGTGTGAGCTTCATAATCAATTTTAGTTACCATGTCGGTCTCACTTTTCTTTCCAAGATCATGTGAGCAGCCTCTTCTCCGCGTCCACGAAAACCAATAAGATCAAGATAGGTCTGCAGAGGAGAAACAATTTTCATTTTATCAATGTCTTGTGATCTATAAAAAACACCGTCACCTACAGGTTGCGCTAGAACAACATTTGCTCCACTTGCTACCTTTTTCAACCCCAAGGCTTGAGCAATTTTATTGATATCACCGCTCACATAAGCCATGGCACGATGTGACCTGACGGCAGGGGCATAACGCAATGCTGCTGAAAATCCCATAAGAGCATAGGGAATGTTTTTTTTGCTACAAAGTTTTACCAAATCGGCTTCGAGTTCTGCTGAACTTTTAAGGGTGAAATATTCAAACCAATTTTTGCGTGGCACTTGCGCACCTGTCCATTCGATTAAAAGTTGTTCGGGATTCACTAAGGTAACACCTGTTTTATTTACAACAATAAACTCTTTATCCAGCAGCAACTTTTTGACATTAAAAGCTTGGCCAAGGCTCACCTTCGCTGCTTTGGCGAGCTCGATAAGAAGCCATTTTTTTTGAGGTTGTTCGAGCAACACCCGCAACACCCTTATTGCTTTCTCTGAAAAAAGTGAACGTTGCTCACGACGCAGCACTGATGGGTTTGGCTTACCTGACTGTTCAATATAAACATCTTTGAAACTCATGCGGCAGTTACCCGCCAAATCAAGATAGCCAACACCTTCTTCAACACAAATTTCTGCAGTTTCAGGTGAAATGTACGGCGCAACAACAAGACCATAGGTGGAGTTTTTTTCTCGGCAAGCGCGCGCGAGTTCAACTGCAACTGAACGTATAATGCGCGGCTGGCCGTTGTTTTTGATCGCCACAAGAAGATCTCTTGAACCCGATGGAGTCTTGACCTTTACGAGAAAATTATTTCCTTTGGCCATCCACTTCATGCGAGATTTGAAAGAAAGAAATGGCACTTTTCCAAGACACGCTTCTAAAGCGAGCTTCGCTTTCCGTTCCATGGTCCGTTCTGTTAGTTTCATTGTAATCACCTGTTTCAGCATTTGCTGAAAGTAAGCTTATCACTGAAAACACTTCCTATCAACCATTAAAGTTTAATACTTCTTTTGCAATGCAAAACTAAAAGAGCACTTTATAAATGCATTAGGCTCTAAAGGTGTCAAAATCTTGATTTTTCTCAGATTGAGAGGGGTTTGTCTTTTCATCCCTCCCCTTAAATTAAGGGGAGGTTAGGTGGGGTTATTGTTTTTGAACTCAGCAAATCATAACTCCCCCACTCCTCATCGCCGAACAAAGTGATAAAAACTTGAGGCACCCCTGTGGCTTTGCCCAAAAAATATTTCCTAGATCGTAGTGCCACCACTCGAAGAAATATTATTACTTCACCTCAACACCCTGCTTTTTAGTGCTGGGAGTTT
>PCXC01000073.1:2537-4381 GCA_002796345.1 Deltaproteobacteria bacterium CG11_big_fil_rev_8_21_14_0_20_42_23
AAGTTCGCAAACGCTCATACCTTCACCCTCGGGGAGTTCTGTTATGATCTCGCCCCATGGATCAACACATAAACTATGTCCATACGTTGTTCGAGCATCACTGTGTTTTCCCCACTGCGCGCTGGCGGCAACGTAGACTTGATTTTCAATGGCCCGCGCTTTTAACAGAGTGTGCCAATGCGCTTTTCCGGTATTCACCACAAATGCACTTGGCACCAAGATAAGATCCACTCCTTGCTTTGACAGGCTTCGATACAACTCTGGAAAACGAAGATCGTAGCAAATGCTTAAACCAATTCGCCATCCCGCCACTTCATCAAGCACCAGTTTTTTTCCGCACGCAATAGTTGACGCCTCGTTGTGTTGTTCACCAGCTTCATCGTAAAGCGTGAACAAATGGATTTTTCTATAGACGGGGCCAAGCACTCCATCGTCATGAATAATAAAACTGCTATTGTAATGTTTTTTTGAAAACGATTTTTTCTGAGGGAACGAACCAACGTGAATATTTATTTTTTGCTCTTTTGCCATTTTTTGCAGTTGTGAAATATAATGAGACGCAAGACTTTCTTGAAACACATAATCATTTTCTGGTGAACGCATAAAAAAGCAGTTCTCGGGAAAACTAATCAGATCAACGTTTTGCTGGCTTGCCGATTTTATGAATGAGTGAATTTTTTTTACATTCTCTTCAATGTTATCTGTTGAGGTAAGCTGAACAAGGGCAATGGTGAAGGTTTCTTTTTTCATATGTGTTTATATTGTCAGAGGAGATTGCCCGCCTGCCGGACGGGCAGGCCACAGTCGCCTCGCTCTTTCGCAATGACAAAAAAAGTAAAGCGCTATAGAAAATGTCCCTATTTTTATTGAAGTCTTGCACCACCAATAACGGCGGCAAGAAATCCAAAGTTGCCACTTGCAACGCCCTTACCGAAAAAAACTGGCTCGTATAAATAATCACCAAAAGTTACATCAAACTCCATTATCAAAAAATTGGTTTAATAAATTTTCCGTACAAACATTTCCCACTTTTTTAAGATTCACTCTTAAAAGGGTGGCATTATTCTCTTTGAGTTTCTTAAGGGCAAGAGGTTTCTTCGTCTCATCATTCAGAAGCCTCTCTTTGTATTGACAAACACCCTGCCAAAGAACCTGGGCATCGGAAAGACGTATGAGCTTCGCTATGTGCCTAAAAGAGAGATCGTAACTCCGCAACGAATGAGCCTCAACACCCCAAGACGTGGTATTGAAGGTGAATATAAAGTTATTCTTAAACACTTGTTTTAGATCTCCCTCTGATTTTCTCTCAATGGGTTCCCTAATATTTTGAATTCTGCTCAATTGAAGCTGATGAGCTATAGCCGACATGAAACCCTCTTTAATTTTATAGGCAGGGTCTTCAAGAGGGGTCGACTGATCCACTTTTTTTCCTTCGAACGTTGTCATAGATGCAGATCCCATTGCACCCGCACCAGCCGGACTGCTACCCCACATTCCTCCAGACATTCCAGCAAAAACAGTCCCCATGAGAAATCCGCTGATGCTTTGCACAGTGAAAGTTGGTGGACGATAATGTGTCGCTGCGATATTCGCTTCATTTCTCAACGACTGATAATATCTGTGATCTAATCGAACGGTTTTAGGAGCACATGCCTGAACAGCAATGAGTGAAATCAAAATAAACAAGATATACCCAATTTTACTAAACGATCTCTTCATGAATGCCTCCTCATTTTCTTCAATGTCAATTGATCTGACCCCAGTTTCCTGGACAGTTGGCTAAGCGGCAAGGCTGATTAAGTTTTCATACTGATTGGGGCTCCGATAATCAAGCGAAGAATGTT
>PCXC01000074.1:0-33818 GCA_002796345.1 Deltaproteobacteria bacterium CG11_big_fil_rev_8_21_14_0_20_42_23
ACATCCTCAGGATTATTAATGGTGATAAATTCATCGGCTACATTCTCCACACTCGCCGCATCATGGGCAATACCTTTTGCTTCATCAGCACTCTTGCCTTCCATTTTTTCAGCAACAAAGCTTGCGAAGTCATGCGCCCAAGTTGGATTGTTTCTTTTGTCTGGGACTGCATCCGTGAGCTTTTTCAAGTTTGCATCTAAATCGGCAGACTTTAACTTCAAGGCTTGAAGAAGGTCTGTTAGATCTTTACCAGTGTAACCTTTAGCTGTAAGTTGCTTTTTTGCATCAGCAACAACTCTGTCACTTAGCCCAGCAGCTTTTCCTCCGCCTACTTTTTCAAATCGGCTTGGTGATTCGGAACCTGCGTCGTAGCCTCCACCGCCGTAGCTTGCTGGTGTAGCTGTGTTTGCTGGTGTTTGAGCACTTGGCTCTGGCTTTAAAATTTTAATGCCGGCAAGTCTGAAATTGCCTAAGACATTGCGTACATCGTTTGTAAAACGTCCTGCGTTTTTGATGGTGTTTGCAATGGCGTTTTGGTTTACATCACCAATAAGTCCGCGCAAAAATGCACTTCCGTGAAAGCCTGCAGAATTTCCAAAATAACTTCGAGCACCACCCCAAAGGGTTTCGCCACCGCCCAAAGAAAATGCTCTGTCTTGCACATTTTCAAATCCAGCCGCATCGCGAGCTAAGTTTAAAAAGGCTTGATCAAACGATGGAGCTCCATATCCATACTGTTGTGATAAATAAGTCATTAGGCGAATATCCCTCCGTAAATGTTTTTCAACATTTTTTCTAACTCTGATCCGTCGCTCTCTTCACCGGGAAGCGCTGCATAGCGCTGGCTAAGTGCAACAAGACCTAAGTTGAGTTTTGTTTCTTCAGGTGATGCAATATTTGGAAGCGTTGGGCGTGGTCGCAAAACTAAACGCGAAAATTCTAGCCCCGCTTTATGACTATGCTCTTCCGCTTTTGAAGCAGGATTAAAGACAAGCAAAGATTCTTCTGCGGCTAATTCTGTAACGTGCTCTTCGCCACCTTGCGATGAAACTCCAGTGCCAAGGCTGCCAAGCGCACCACCACTTGCTTTGTGGGCATGTCCTGCTCTTCCACCCTTTGCTGAAGCTTGAGTTTCTTCTTTATCTTTATCACTTTTCTTTTCTGTTTTGGTTTCAGTTTGAGCTTTTGGAGCTTCGCGAGGAGCAAGCGTTGCTGCAAGTTGCCCCGCAGCTTTTGTTGCTGCAGCTTGTGCGCTTGCAGCTGGCGTTTTTGTAGCATCAGCGACTGGCTTTTGAAGCGGTGCTTCTTTCGTTGGTAATGCCGCAGCATTTGGTGCTGGAGCTTTCGGCCCCACAAAAGCAGAGGCAACAAGCGGTGCTTGTGCAGCCACGTTTGCTTGTGGCGTTTTAGTTGGTGCTGTTCTCGCGCTCGAAGCAAAGTTCTGAAATTCTTGAGCCGGATTTCGAGTGGCTGGCTCATAGCTTTGCTGCGGCGCTTTTGGTGTTGAAGCTAAAGCTTTACTTGAACTTGGTTTGGCTCCAATCGCTGGTTTTTTTAGACCCTCTTTTGTCGGCGCAGTTTTGTGATCACCCTCGCCTCTGATATTGCTTTTTGGACTGGCAGCTTGCTGCCCGGTTTGAGGAGAAGCCGGCTTGGCAGAACCCTGTAACAGCGCTTTCAAACCTTTAAGCGTCTGATCTTTAGAAGCCTGATCCGCTGTTTTTTTATCTGCCTCATTTTTAGCGTGCAGCCTTGAAGCAGCACCTACATTTGGAGGAGTAATGTTCTTATCTATCGCCATGTCTTTTCCTTATATAAGCAGACCTGGAGCATAGGCTCCCAGCAGTGCTTACCCTCTAGAGTGCAATGCAAATGCCAAGACCGCTAGTGGCGAGCACTTCATATCTATTTGATATTGTTATGTATTTTTTAGTGATTTTAAAGAGAGGTGGGCAAAAAATACTCCGAGCAACACCCTTCTGGGGTCTAAAAACCTCAGAGAAACAGATCCGGTTGTGATGAAGGAAACGGGAGAGGCGAGGTAATATTCTCCCCTCTTAGATTAAGAGGGGCTGGGGGAGTTATGTTTTTTAGAGTGCAAAAACAATAACCCCACCTAACCTCCCCTTAATCTAAGGGGAGGGAAGAAAAGCATTAAAACGACATGCTTTTTCGGATGCGCAGCTTCGCCCCACCCTGAAGTGGATCGTGCGCTTCAATACGTTTGCACAATTCGCGATGCTCTTTGCAGCCAATCACGTTCAAGTCTTGTGGACGTTGTTTCACATAATGTTTTTTCAGCATCGCAATGCGCTCTTGCTTTTGCTTTACTTCAGCAGCAGGAATTTCGCCCGCAGCAAGGGCTGCATCAAGGCGTTTCAAGCAAGCTTTTTGTACTGTAATATCGCCGCGAAGCAAGGCAATGTCACAACCAGCATACAACGCCCGCACGGCAACATCGGGAACTTCACCCACACTTTGCAACGCCTTCATGCCTAAATCATCACTGACCACAAGGCCACCAAACTGAAATTCTTCGCGCAAGATTTTGGTGAGCACTTTTCTGCTGCACGTCATCATATGGTCTCTATCTAAAAGGGGAACCTTCAAGTGACCTGTCATTATCGACGGCAAACCCGCTGCAATAGCTTGTTTGAAGGGAATGAATTCACACACCTCAAAACGTTTTTTGGTATGAGAAAGCGTTGGCAAACTTAAGTGGCTGTCTTCGTTGCTATCGCCATGGCCGGGAAAGTGTTTTCCACATGACATTACGCCAGCGGCTTCTAAACCTTCGATGAACTTCACGCCAAGCTCAGCAACGCGATCTTGGTTTTCGCTAAAAGCTCTTTCGCCAATGATGGGATTAAACACGTTGGTACTCACATCCAAAACAGGCGCAAAGTTGTAGTTAATGCCACAGGCCGCAAGCTCTTCTCCCATAGCCTTTGCCGCCTGAAACACAATATCGTCACCTTCGGCCGAAGCAGCTTTGGCCAAAACAGAAAATGCTGGAAAATGTGTAAAGGGTTTTGAGGTCCGCACTACTTTTCCGCCTTCGTGATCGATGGCAATAAACAGCTTTCCATCAGCTGCAGCTTGGAGCTCTTCCGTTAAGCTTTTCACTTGTTTTGGAGAACTGATGTTTTCGGAAAAAAGTACCACCCCGGCCAAGTGCTGCTGGCGGAGAAGGTCTAAAAAATCGGCCTCTGGGCGTTTTCCCTTGAAACCAAACATGAAAAAATTTCCAGCTTTTTGCATTTTTTGCTCCTCATCAGTAATAGCGGCCGCAATCTGCCCCAGCAGGAAGAAGACGTCAAGACTTGGACCACAGATTTACCAGAAAGTGCCAGGCACTTTCTGGTAACTATTTTGTGTCGGGGACAAAACGGTCTCTTAGGCCATCGCCCAAAAAGTTGAAGGCCAGCACCACCAGCATGATGCAAAGGCCTGGGAAAAACGAAAGATGCGGAGCTATTAGCAAATACTGCGTGCCTTGGTCTAGCAGCGCGCCCCAACTTGGAGTGCCCGCGGGAACACCAAGGCCCAAAAAAGAAAGCGAAGACTCAATCATAATCACGCCGGCCATTCCAAAGCTGGCGTTAATTACAAGTGGGCCCAGCATGTTGGGCAAGAGGTCTTTGAAGGCGATGCGAGATTTGCTGGCACCAAGTGCGATGCTGGATTGCACATAAGCTTGCTCGCGCAAAGAGAGTGCCTGCCCGCGGATGAGCCTGGCGTAACTCACCCAGCCTTTCAGCGAAAGAATGAAGATCACATTTGAAATGGACGGCCGCAAAAAAGCAGCCACTGCAATGGCAAACAAAAAACTGGGAAACGCAAGAAAAACATCGGTGAGAAAGAGAATGGCATTATCAATTGGGCCACGGCAGAGCGCGCCGCACAAACCCAAAAGAGATCCAAGCACGAATGAAACAAGTGTCACCACCAACGCAATACCAAGTGAAACTCTGGCGCCATATAAAACCAACGTAAAAATATCTCGGCCCTCAAAATCACATCCAAACCAATGCGTAGTATTTGGGGAAAGAAAGGAATCGGAAAGATTGTAGTAATGAAGATCGAACGGAGAAAGCAAAGGAGCAAAAACAGCAAACACTGATAAAACAAGGATCAGCACAAGACCGAGGTAAAGATAAAATGCTTTATATTCAGTTTTTTTCATTACAAATTCACTCGCGGATCAATGACTTTATAAAAGCAATCGGTGATGGCGTTAATAAAGACATACAAAAACGAAATCACTAAAATGGTTCCTTGCACCACCGGATAATCTCGCCGGTTGATAGCATCTAAAAGTAAGGTACCCAGACCTGGCCACGCAAAAACTTTTTCGGTAATAATAGCACCGGCAAAAAGTGCGCCCAGCTGCAAACCTACAATAGTCACAATGGGATTAAGCGCGTTTCGCAAAATATGCTTGTACAAAATACGACGCTCCGAAACCCCTTTTGCACGCGCAGTAGTCACATAGTCTTTTTTCATTTCAGACAGCATTGTTGAACGTATCATTCGGGAAAGCATTGCTGCAAGCGCAGTTCCCAAGGTAATGGAAGGAAGCACAAAAGAAGCAAATCCTTCGCGGCCGGAAATGGGAAACCAGGAAAGCCAAAGTGAAAAAACAATAATCAACAATGGGCCTAACCAAAAATTGGGAATTGAAATACCAAGCAAAGAAAAAAACATGGCGGCACTATCTGCACACTTCCCTTTTTTTACCGCAGCTAATATTCCCAGCGGAAGTGAAATAAAAAGCGCTACTAACAGGGCAGAAAAACTTAAGCTTATGGTTGCCATAAAACGACTGCCAATATGAGCCAGCACCGTTTTGTGATCGTAGAGCGAGCGGCCCCAATCTCCGGTGACAAGCCCGCCTAGAAAATCGAAATACTGTTCATGCAAAGGCTTGTGTAAACCAAGCTGCACAATAAGGCTCTGCCTATCCGCACTTATAGCTTGCTCGCCCAAGATAAGATCTACAGGATCTCCGGGAATAGCGTGAAGAAGAAAAAAAACCAACGTTGAAACAGCAAGCAACACGGGAAGAAGTAAAAGCATGCGTTTGAGAAAATACCGAAAAACCATTTTAGTGTTTACCTGCCTGCTTTGTAAGTTCTGCCAGCATTTTAAAGCTAGCATCGGGGCTTAAGTGCACGCCTTCAATTGTATTCCAAAAAGCCACTACATTATCTTCATACCATAACGGAATCAGCGGAAGTTCAGTGAATAATATGCTTTGTGCTTCAAGATAATATTTTCTGCGCGCCTCAGGTGTTTGCGCTTTTCTTGCTGCGAGCAAAATGGGATCAAGCGCTTTGTTTTTGTATCTTCCTCGGTTCAAGCCTTCGGGAGGAAGATTTTTTGAGTAGAAAATGTCGTACAGTAAATCTGGCTCGGTTACGCCAACCCATTGCAAACTGTAGAGTTCAAAATTTCCTTTTTTGATGTCATCAAAAAATGTTCCCCATTCATACGACTGAACCGCAACCTCAACACCAATCTGGCCTAGCTGTCTGGCGATCATTTGCGCAATTTCAATACGCTCTTTTGAGCTTGAAGTTTTATACTGCAAGCTAAATCTGGGTTTTGGTCCATTTCCATCTGGATCTGGATAGCCTGCTTCATCTAACAAACGCATTGCTTCTTTTTGATCATACTGTATTTGAGGCAAATCTTTGTTATAGGCCCAGTTGGAAGGTGAAAGAATGGAATTTGCCTTTCGCGCATAGCCTTTTCGATAATGAACAATCAGCTCATCCCGATTAAGCGCAAGTGCAATGGCTTTTCTCACCTTTGTCTGCTTAAGAATGGGATTTTCTAGATTCATCCCTAAGTAAGAAACGGTAATGCCGAAATCTGAAAGCACATTTATGTTTTCCTTCTGTTTTACTTTTTCCAACAATACTGGAGGAACTCCATTTAAGGCAAGGTCAACATCGCCTTTCAAAAGCTTCAGCACCAGCAAGTTATCGTCTTTTAAAATATCAAAACGAATACCCGCATTTTTGGGAATGCCCTGAAAAGCTTGGGGAAAAGCTTTTAGCTCTACAAAGGCATCATCTTGCCATTGCACAAACTGGTATTGGCCAGTTCCAATGGGATGACGAGTAAAATCATCTTTGAGTTTCAGCACCTCTTCTTTGGGAACAATGCCTAAGGAAAGTGCCGTTAGGAAAGGCGCGTAGGGTTCTTGAAGTGAAATGGAAAATTCATACTTTCCTTCTTGCTGAATGGTTTTCACCTTTTCAAAAGCAGATTTAAACGGCGAAGCCACTTCATCCTTCAAAATGGAATTGTAGGTATAGAGCACATCATCGGCCGTAAGCTCTTTGCCATTATGGAAACGCACCTCTTTACGAAGGACAAAGTGGTATGTGTTTGAAGTTTTTTGCTGATAGCTCTCTAGCAAATCTGGCACCAGTTCAAGTTTTTCATTGAGGCGAAACAAGCCATTGAAGATTAATTTTGAAAGTTTAAATCCAGTTCCATCCGTTGCAAGGCGTGGATCGAGGTTGAGGGGAGGAGCTTTAATGGCAACGTGAAGCAAATGATCGGTGCGATTTCCTTTTTGGCAAGCTAAAGATGAAAAAATAATGAGCACTAGAAAACATTTCACAAAAACTGATTTCGCCTTAAACATTTTTCGCTCACTTTATGCTTAAAATTGACAGGCTTTCCTTGCCTGGGTATGCTACGGTTATAACGCACCTTCAAAGAAAGCAAGCTTATGTCTCGATCCTCATTTTTTTTCGTATTTCTTTTTCTTACCTTCACGTTCCCAACATTTTTTTCGTCTCTCGCCTCCGCAGAAAATATCCAACAAGCTCTTGAGCGAGAAATCAAAAACCCTGCTTTTTCTCCCCAGCAAACAGCCTTGGTGGTTGCAAAAGCCGAGACCGGAGAAAAAATTGCCGCCATTCATGCCGATGAACTTCTTTCGCCAGCATCAACCGCAAAAATTGTTACTACCGTTGCAACGCTTTCACTTTTGGGCCCTCAGTATACTCTTCCCACTTATTTTTACGCCGACCAGGCTCCTCGCCAGGGAAAAATCAAAAACCTTTACATCAAAGGAACCGGCGACCCTTTCATTGTCAACGAACAACTCTGGCGAATGGTTCACAACCTCGCAATAGCTGGGGTTGAAAGCATTGAAGGTGACATCATCATCGACAATAGTTTTTTTGACGCCTACGACTACCCTAGTTCTGGTCAAAACTCTATGCGTGCTTACGGAGCTCAAACAGCAGCTTTTTCTACCAACTTCAACTCCATTGCGCTGCATCTGTTTCCTACACAAAATAACGCACCAGCAAGAGTGATCATGGATCCTCCCATTCAAACCATTAAGCTTATCAACCGTGTAAAAACGGGGAAAAAATATACCATTCATTTTGATTCTATGGTTGCAAATGGCATCGAAACAATCACCATTTCAGGATCACTTCCTGCTTCGATGAAAAGAAAAACAATTTATCGAAGCGTTGCAAACCCACTTGCAGCAGCAGGTGGAACGCTGCTCTACTTTTTGGACCAACACGGAATAGAACATCGCGAACACATTCAAATTCGAAATGAGAAAGTTCCCGCATCTGCTAGTTTGATCTTGAAGGAAGAATCCAAATCGCTTTCCCTTTTGCTTCGTGACATGAATAAATTTTCAAATAATTTTGTTGCCGAACAACTCACCAAACATCTCGGTGCTGTAAAATATGGTTTTCCCGGCAGCACTGAAAAAGGCATCCGAGCAATGCACAGTTTTTTCACTGCGAAAAATATTCCTCTCGATGGCATGCAAGTGGAAAACGGTTCTGGGCTTTCCAACAAAACTCGCTTAACCGCCCGGCAACTTGTTTCTATGCTTGAAATAGCGTACCAGGATTTTTCTCTTCGCTCCGATTTAATGCAAAGCCTGTCGGTATTTGGCGTCGATGGCACTTTAAAACATTGGGGTGGAAATGAAGCGCATCCTCTCTATGGGCAGCTCAAGGCAAAAACAGGTACTCTTTCTGGCACAAGCGCACTAGCTGGTTTTGTTCCACTCAAAAATGGTGAGGTGGCCGTTTTTGCTCTAATTGCAAATGGATTTCGAAAAAGTATTTCACACGTGCATGATGCACAGCTCAGCATTGCTGAAAAAATAATGAATTCAAGTTTTTCTCTCTCAACGGCATCAGAAGAAATAAAATAAAATGAAACGAGAACAACTTATCATCAATATTTTACTGGGCCTTTGCATATGCTTTGGACTCTTAGCCCTCACCAGCTATTTATCCGAACGCATGAGCCATGCAAAAATGGCAGCTCCACGTTCACAAAAAGAAAAAACTGACGAAAAAACTTCGCTTGCGGATGTTATCGAACTTAATACTCCTGATACTGAAAAAAAAGAGCACCATTTTTTTTCTGAAGATGGTTTCATCGCTCGGTTTGTTCCTGAAAAAAATCCGCTTCAAGAACAAACCCCACATAAAGCTAGTGACTTAGAATCTTCAGTCTCTGACTTCACACCACAGGAATCACCCGAAGCTTTTCAGCGCTTTGTTCAAACGTATACCTTTCCTCTATCTTGGTTAAACACCTACACCCCTTCTGCAAAAGGAAGCCACAAAAGCCCCGACTGGACTGCAGTTCCGGATGGCTTAAAAACTGAAGTTACATTTTGGAAAGATATTTATGCACGATACACCAACCAAGAAGTGGTAATCCACGATTCAAAATATCTTGATATCATTTATACAACCCTCAATCTTGGCCCACTTTACAGCAAGACTGGCATTTCTGAACTTCAACGAGAAAATGAAATTGAAGACACAATAGAAGATGCGAAAAATAAGATTCGAGACTCACTTAAAAAATTGAGTTCCGTCACAAATGCAAGAGATCTTACTCCTGAAGAATGGACGCTTTGGAAATTATATAAAGATATTAATGAGGAAAATAAATTTGAAGCCGCCAGGACAAGAGTACGAGCACAAGCAGGGCTCAAAAATATTTTTAAGGAAGGCCTCGCGGCTTCAAGTGCTTATCTCGGAGAAATGGAAAATCTTTTTGAACAAGCAGGACTTCCTCCCGAACTCTCTCGACTTGTTTTTGTAGAATCTCTTTTCAACCTCAACGCACATTCATCTGCTGGTGCAAAAGGCGTTTGGCAGTTCATGGATGGAAGTGCAAAATTTTATAACCTTAAAAACAATCACCTCACTGATCAACGTCTTGATCCAATCTTGGCAACAAAAGCTGCCATCAAACTATTGAAAGACAACTTTGAAATGCTTGGCACCTGGCCAACTGCGATCAATGCTTACAATGCGGGCAGAGGGAGATTGCGTGAGGCAACACAAACCCTTGGCACACACGATATCACCAGAATCATAAAAGAATTTAAACACACAAAATTTGGCTTTGCTTCACGAAATTTCTTTCCTTCTTTTTTAGCTGCCTATGCAATTTGTGAAAATTATAGAGATTACTTTGGAAACGTGGAATTTTCTCCAGTGCTTTCGTTTGACCTCGTTGAAACTGACTACAACATTAAAGTTCCTGATGCGTCCTTGCTCAGCGCAATTACCTTGGCAGAGGTGAAAACTTTAAATCCGGCTTTGAAGCCTAAAGTTTTTTCAGGTGAATATTATTTACCTATGGGTTTTCCGCTTCGTCTTCCAAAGGGAAAAGGTGAACAATTTCTCAAGACGATTCCAAAAGTTCCATCAAGCCACCGAAAAGATATTGTCCACAAAGCAAAAGCTGGAGAAAGTTTAAAGGGAATTGCAAAGACCTACGGCATCAGCGAAGAAAGTTTGAAGCACGCCAATAAGAGCTTGGGCAAAATACAAGAAAACCAAGAAATTGTAATCCCTCGCAAGTTTCTCTAAATTGTGCCTTGCAGCGCTTTTCTTTCCTTGCTAGGCATAGGCCCATGAAAATTCTCGTCGCCCTTCTTCTTTGCCTGTGCGTTTCTTGCGCCTCTCTCACTCCAAGCAACAAAAGAGCTGAACATATCATCCACAGCTACTTCAAAGACTACGCCAAAAAATATCCCACTACTCCTTTTGGTGAAAAAGGTGTTGAAAAAGTTGAAATCATCTCGCAGAAACAACTGCGCAAAAATTACAGTGCTGCAGACGCTTATGTCTATTTGAAAACCGGCGATATCATCCAAGTTGATGCAACGTTACAAAAAAAAGCCATTATGTGGAAACTGCTTTCATGGGAAAATCCTTACAACGAAGAACAGTAATATCTTTCTCCTAAGCAGCTCTAATACACTGCTCTGAGTCCATGCTTTATTCTGGAAGTCGTCACTTCAATTTTTCTTCCATCTGTTTCAAGTTCAATCAAACCATCTTTGTCCGTTCCAAAAACAGTTGAAAACTTTCTCTGCAAACGCTGCATCACAAGTGGATTTGGCAAATGATAACGGTTTCCTTTTCCAACTGAAAGAAGTGCAATTTTTCCTTTAAAGGCATCTAAAAAGTTCTGAGACGAAGAGGTTTTACTTCCATGGTGAGCCACTTTGAACACATCGAAGGTTTTTCCTTCCAGCTTTGGAATGAGTTTTTTTTCAGTTCTTTTTTCGATGTCACCCGTGAAAAGCATTGCAACGTCTTTATACCGAAGCTCAGTTACAACTGAAGCATTGTTCTGGGTAGAAAATCTGTGCTCGTCGGATGGCGCCAAAGGACATAGGCTTATTTTTTTCTCTTCATAGCAGGCTGAATTTTCATTAACGGCCAGCATTGGAACATGATGCAGCTGAAGTTCGGCTTTAAGCCTTTTCCATTGTTCACTTTGAGGATTTGGTTCAAATCCATTCCACCAAAAAGTTTTAATGGAAAACAGCGGAAGTAAAGAATGAAAGCCAAACGCATGATCGTAGTCAGCATGAGTAAGCAGCGCAAGATCGAGAGAGCTTATTCCCTTTCTCCACAAGAGAGGCGCAATCACTTTTTGCCCTATTTCAAAAGAAGATCCCGTTAAGCCTCCAGCATCGATGAGCACAGACTTTCCGCCGGGAAGCTCAATCAGCATTGAATCACCTTGGCCAACATCAATTACGCTTACTTTTAGAGTTCTCTGAAAGGAATGAAAGAAAAAAGGAGCATAAAAAATGAAGCAAAAAAGAAAAGTAAAAAACAGAAAATGATTTTTTTTTCTTTTCCAAACGGGGAAGAAAAAAAGAAGAAGAACAAAATAGAGAGCAACAACACTCAAAGCACTTGGAGCACAGTGAAACACCAGACTTTTTGTATGCTCATAAAAAGAACTTGCTCCATGCAACACTCTTTCCAGAGAAAAGCTTGCAAACTTCAAAAAGAAAACTGAAAGACGTGCAAAAGGAAAGAAAATGAAAGCCGCCATTAAAAGTGGCAAAAGAAAGAAAGCAAAAAATGGAACCACAAAGAGATTACTTACTATTCCTAAAATACTCACGAAGTGAAAAGCGTAAGCCACAAGCGGAAGGGAAACGAGACTTGCCACACAAGTTAAAACAATAAATTGAACGAGCTTCCAGGTGTAGTATTTTTTCTGCACATCGGGAAAGAGAGATGAAATCAAGAGAAGCGCCCGAGGCATAAAAAGGATGATGCCGCCAACACTTAAAAACGAAAGCTGAAAAGAAAGATCAAACACTGAAAGTGGCCAGATGAAAACTATAATTAATGCCGAACATGAAAGTGTGGTCAGTAAATCTTGTTTCCTCAGTAAAAATTTACCAAGCACAAAACAACTGAGCATAATACCAGCTCTCACTGATGAAATGGGCATTCCCACAAAAACAATAAAAACCCATACACATAACAAAGCCAAGGGACTTACCAGTTTCCAGCGCGGAATATGAAGAAAAAAATCTCGAAACGGAAACAACAGAAGTGAAATCAACAAGGCCAACAAGAGAAAAATAAATCCAATGTGCAAACCTGAAATAGCAAGCACATGTGCAATACCCAATTCTGAAAAAATCTGCTTCGTGTCATCTTGAAGATCATTTTTTTCGCCCAAAAGAAGTGCCTTCATTATCGGAGCGCTTTGAGCTGAAGCCGTTTTCTCTATTCTTTTTTGCAAGGCGAGATAAGTTTTTTGAAAAATACTTTTTTCGCTTACTTCTATTTTTTTCAAAGTTTCATTTTTTGAAAAGGCAAGTGTCCCAATGTCTTTTGTAGAAAGATAAAGTGGATAATTGAACGAAGCCGGATTCTGAAAAGCGTTTGGCTTCTTAAAGCTAGCCTCGCCCTGCAAAACATCGCCGGGCTCATATTTCCCCGCTTCCGCAAAAATGAAAAGTTGGGTTTTGAAAGTTTGTTCAAATTCCGCACACGCCAACACTTCAGCAATATAGGAATCACCCTTCTCTCTTTTACGCGCCGCTTCCATCACAGAAAAGGTACAAACAGATTTCACACTGTCTTTACCTGCAAAGACATCTTCCAAGTGATGAATCTGCACATAACGTTGTTGCGTGCTAAAAAAACCAAGCGAAACGAGTGAAAAAACAAAAAGAGAAAGTGTGAAGCGTCTTCTGTGGCGACGAAGAAAAAAGGAAAGAGAAAAAAGAAGAAACAAAAGGAAAATGAAAAAAGGAAAAAAAGGTAAAAATGAAGGAAGAGAAAGAGAACTAAACTGCGCGAGGAGCACGAGACAAGTGCAACACACGAGCGGGCGAATGCTTAAGGGCTTTATCAATACTTTCAAGCTGCTGTGCAATGGCATCCTTCACTCCAGGCTTCACGTTAGCGCCAGAGTTTGGCTTTAGCAAGGAGGATAAGCGAGCTTTTGCACCTCTTAAAAATTTTTCCGCATTTAGTGTAGGATTTTCCGAATAGCGCCGAACAAGTTGCTCGTAATCAATTCCATTTACGGTTACTCCACCTGCTTTTTTCATAGCTGGATTTAAACCTGAAGAGATGTGAGAAAATGCTCTTCGCACATTTGATTCATCATCGTTATCAGCTGAAATAAAGGACGATTGATTTCTAGCCAGGTCATGGTGCTGTTGATGCTCTGGTGTAACGCGAGTTTGCGGGGAGGTACCGTTTTGTACCTTTGATGGCGAGACGAAAATATCTTTAATCGAAAATCCCATCTATTTTCTTTCCTTAAGGCTTTGGTGGAGAAAGACTCCTTCAGAAAGCTTATCGGCTAAGAGCCTCTCTAAAGTTGCTTCATAAGCAGGTAAAAGTGATTTTCCCCTCTTATCCCGCTTTAAAGCCGGGAAAACGGCATAAAGAGCCTCTTTCTCCTCGGGAAGTAAGTGGAGGTTCTGTAGGTTTCGACCACGAAAATACACTTCACCCTTCGCACGGTCGAAATGGATAGAGGCTACTTCAGAGCCCAACATGAAGGTGAAGGTAAAGCGGTCGCGGTAACAGGCCAGCATGCTGTCTGGCAGAAGGGGCGAAAAGTGATTTACCTTCCTTGCTCGCGATTCGTGTAAGGTCACTTTTTCTGCTTCGGCATTTTTGCTTTCGCGCTTTTCCAACCACTTTTGAAGTTCTTCTTTCACCACAGGGGCCTCCCTTAAAAAAAGTACCTACCCTCCTTTTTTGCAGCATTTGTGCCAAAGGCATGAGGATAAAAGCTTTGCTAACGGCTTGTTCTGTAAGCATTTTTCTGGGAAAGAAAATAGTGTGGAGAGAAAAAAATTCTCAATGTGAAAAGAAAGAAAAAAAAGAGAAAAGATTGACACTTCGAGTATCTTGCTGCTTATTGAATTTCATGAAGAAAATGTTTTGCGACTCTTCAGCTTCCCCTCACCTTGGCACTGTTTGCTGTGCATACTCAAAAAAACTTTTAGCATTTGAAAGCGAGGCCTATGGCAACAATCTCTGTTGAGAAAAATAAACTTATTCCCATTTTTATCAGCGAAGAACTGCTTGAAACACTCCCTGCCTCGTCACAAACTTTCTTAAATGAACTCGATACCAATCAAGATAACTATCTTGATGCCAGCGAACAAAGAGATTTTTTACAAAAATCTCTTGGCAATCTCAAACTGAGCACTCCACAACTTTGGATGAAAAAAAAGATATCTGCAGCAAAGTTGCTCACGCAATTGTATCAAGAGTGTAAAGTTTTCTTCGAGGAGGATCATTTTACCACGCAAGATATTTCTTTTCATCTTTCGTGGATGGAAAACACACAAGTTCTTTCCCTGCTTGTGTATTCCTTTTCTTCTTCTGATGCTGCAGCTTTAGCTCCATTTTTGGAACATTTTCCCAAACAAACAGCTTCTTTCATTCGTAATAACATCAATGAACGAGGAGAACAGTTTGCAACTTTAACACAGTCATTTGCAAAAATTTCTCCTCATAGCACCGAAAAATTTCTTCAAACACTTGGAAAAACTTATGATGGCGCTGAAAGAGCAATGACGCTGGTGAGTAGGCTTACTCCAAAAAAATGTATTGAACTTTTTTCTGAAATGCATCCCGCTTTGAATGCACAGATTCTTTTTCACTTACAACATGGTGACAAAAAACAACAGGAACTCGCTCGTTTTCTCCTTGATCAAACCCAATGGAATCGAGTTTTACTTCAAAACGAAGATGATCTGGGAAAGGCTGAAGAGATTGCAAAAAAACTTCTTCGCATCGATTCCTTTCTTGATCTTTTCTTTGATGTGCAAGATGTCAAAAAAAATGTAAGCGTTTTACCCACTCTTCATTCTGCAGCGCTATCAACTCTTTCTTCTTGGAAACCTAAGCAAAATGATGAGCACATGCTGATTCTTCTTAATGATGCAAAATTTTTCCCTGAATTTTCAGGAGCTGAAATTGCTGCAAACGAATTCACTCAAGATAATAGCCGAATAAAAATTTACGTGGACAGAACGGTTCAGCTTCCACCCAAAGAACCAACGCAGAAAAAATCTCCTTCTTTTTTTTCAGATCAGTTTATTGCTGAATCAATTCTCACAGAAGAAACTTATTTTGACTTAAAACCAGAAGTGCAATTAGGCGGAACCCTTGCGGCAAACAGCTTTGGTGTTTTAAGCTTTGCTATAAATGACGATACCGGAAGTAGTTATCTTCTTTTTTCTGACGATGTAAGAACCATTGAATTTGAGCTTGAATCAGGTAAGGCACTTCTTTTTGAAAGAGGTGAGCATCGGCCCTCGCTTATGATCGACTTTAGAAATCCTGAAAAGTCTTTTGGATATGATGGACCAACTTACAACATTGATCAATATGCAGAAGATCTTAAAAAACTTTACTATGAGATGTTAAGCAGCATTGAAGATAAATCTCTTCGATTTAGGTACACTGATTTCTTCAAGCAAGCTCTCTAAAAACTTTTTACAAACTCGCTTCAGCCTTTTTTACGAGCTCCGGCTCATGCTTCTTCTTTTTTGAAAGTGGAAGAGCTGGAACCGCGCGCTCAACACTCAAGTCTGGATCGAAGCATGCTCTGCAACGCGCTTCATAGGCTTCTCCGGAGCCTACCACAACTGTGCCTTGGTCGGTTGTAAGACGTTGTGTTTTGGAAGCAAGCCCACCGCATACTTTGCAAATAGCTTTTAATTTGAGCACTGATTCAGCAAGCGCCAAAAGTGTTGGCATACTTCCAAAAGGCCTGCCTTTGTAATCTTGATCTAAGCCAGCAAGAATAACTCGAAGTCCGCGATTGGCTAACTTCACGGCAACATCAGCAATTTCCTCACTATAAAATTGAGCCTCGTCGATGCCAACCACTCTCGTGTTGTCGTGAATTTTATCTAAGATTTCTTTTGCGGTGGAGACGGGTTCACACTCGAAACGTTGTGCACTGTGAGACATAATGTAAGCTTCATCATAACGATCATCAATAACAGGTTTAAAAATTTGAACCCTTTGCTTTGCAATTTGAACAAGCTTTAAGCGGCGAATCAATTCTTCAGTTTTCCCCGAAAACATTGGGCCACAAACCACTTCAATCCAACCTGAATATCTTCCTTGATGTGCAAACATACATTCCCCCGTTTTTAAAAATGAAAAACTTTACTTACGATACCAAAATCCCCGCTATGCAGGCGGTGATGCAGGAAACAACAGCTCCTCCTAGCATCGCCCTAAAAGCAAGTTTTGCAAAATCAGTTCTTCGTTCTGGCGCAAGTGCCGACAAACCACCGATCTGAATACCAATTGAAGCAAAGTTTGCAAATCCACAAAGCATGTAGGTAGACATGATCTGAGCTTTTTGGGAAATAAGGCCACCTTTGATAAGAGGTGCAAGTTGAGAATACGCTACAAATTCGTTCACAGAAAGCTTGATGCCTAAAAGATTTCCCACTTCATAAACATCCGCCATGGGAACTCCCATCAAATAAGCAAGTGGCGAAAAGATGGTTCCAAAAAAAGTTTTCAAACTTCCTGGAAAAAATCCAGAATATTCTCCGCTGCTTAAAACTGCTCCCCCAAAAAGATTCCCGTCGATCAGTCTGTCTAAAACAAGGAGAATTTTATCTGCAAGTGCAATCAACGTAATGAACGCCACCAACATGGCAGCAACATTGAGTGCCAGATGCAAACCATCGTGCACTCCTTTGGAAGCTGCATCTAATAAATTTGAGCCTCCATCAACATGAGGAACTTTAATCACACCCTGCGTTTCCGACACTTCAGTTTCAGGGTACAAAATTTTTGCAATCATCAAAGAAGCTGGAGCAGCCATAACTGAGGCAATCAAAATATGCTGCGCAGGAATTCCCATCCCAATATAGCCAGCCATTACACTCCCAGCGATGGTTCCAAAACCGCCAACCATTATGGCGTGAAGCTCCGACTTGGTGCAGCTATTTAAAAACGGACGAACCAAAAGTGGCGCTTCGGTTTGACCAAGAAAAATGTTGGCCGAGCATGAAAGTGATTCTGCGCCGGATGTTTTCATGAGCTTACTCATCGTCCAGGCAAACACTTGAACAATTCGTTGCATCACCCCAAGGTAATAAAGGATGCCCATAAACGAGGCGAAGAAAATGATGATGGGGAGCACACGAAAGGCAAACTGAAAACCAAAAGTATCCATCATTTCGGGATTTACTAAATTACCAAAAAGAAAACTGGTTCCTTGATCGGTGAGAAAAAGAAAACTGGTTACCTTTGCTGCAACAATTTGAATAAAATGATTTCCAGCTTCCCACTTAAAAAGCAAAATTCCTAAAAAAAACTGGAGGGACAAACCAACTAAAACCGTTCGATAATTTATTTTTCTTCTGTTATTTGAAAACAAAAACGTAAGGCCTAGCAAAACAATAATTCCTACAAATCCAATTAGTCGATCCATTATGCCTCCGTATCAGTCGTTTGTTTTCACATTCCTAGTGATGGGAACCAATGCTGATGTTTTTTCTTTGCTTGGTCCATTTTATGAAGTTGCAAAATTGCTTCGAGCCCTGTTTCAATACATCTTTTTTCTGCCAAGTCTTTTGTTTCGGTGTCAATAAACACATCTTTGTGGCGATTTGCATAAACAGCACACACAGCACCAGTGCGAAAACCACGATAAGTGCCAAGCGTAAACCAGCACGATGCTTCCATTTCCAAATTTGATACATTCATTGCATCTAATTCTGCCGGAAGATTTTGATTGCGCGGAGTAAAACCTGGAACGGCGCGGCCTTGTGATCCATAAAAACCAGATGCTGTTGCCGTAACTCCTAGATGATGGGGAAGCGAAAGTTTATTGGCAGCTTCAAG
This sequence comes from Deltaproteobacteria bacterium CG11_big_fil_rev_8_21_14_0_20_42_23, assembly GCA_002796345.1. Taxonomy (NCBI): domain Bacteria; class Deltaproteobacteria; species Deltaproteobacteria bacterium CG11_big_fil_rev_8_21_14_0_20_42_23. Next base: position 17,697 of record PCXC01000074.1, read on the forward strand.
CAATGCCAAAACACATTCGTAATGCGCTACAGCAGGATAACCTTGAACTACATAGGAAGTAGAAGTATTTTCCAAGCGAACCGCAGAAGTAGAAATAACAAGGTCGGCAAGCTCAATACCTTTTTTGAGGCTTCCCGATGAACCAATGCGAATGACAGTTGGATGCTCCACAATTTGGCAAAGTTCAACACATGCAATTTCGGTATTATCTGGCCCCATCCCCGTTGCCATCACACTGAGAGGCACACCTTTGTACACACCAGTAAACGTAAGGTATTCTCGCGAAGCACGTTCGCACGTTACAGTATCAAAATAAGTGGAAACACGCCTGGCGCGATCGGGTTCACCCGTAACTAAAATGAAAGGAGCTAGTTCTCCAGGCGCAAGCCCGATATGATATTGGCGCCCTTCTTTGGTTGAAACCATCTGAGCTGATTTATACGTAACCACAAGCCCTCCAAAAAGTTGCGTTTTTGTAATATGCCTTTTTCAAAGATGCAATAAGGAAAGCGGCAAGAATATTCCTTCTGCACAACAAGTCTTTATTCCACTCCCTTAAAAGATTTACGATGAAGCGGACTGGCTCCGTGCACAGATAATTCTTCATAATGTTTTTTTGTGCCGTAACCCTTATGTGATAGAAAAGAGAATTCAGGATAATCCGCTTGAGATGCAACCATAAGGTGATCTCTGCTCACCTTCGCCAAAATTGATGCTGCGGCAATGCACGGAGACAAATCATCACCTTTGACAATGGCTTTTTGGGGAAGTTTCACATCGGCAAGAGTAAATATTCCATCGATCAACAGATATTCTGGCGAAAGGCTTAACGTGGCTAATGCAATGCTCATGGCCTTTAGCGAGGCGCGGTGAATATTAATGCGATCCACCTCTTCAGCCGAGACACTCGCCACAGAAAAAGAAAGAGCCTGTGAACAAATCTGTTCGTACAGGCTCTCTCGTTGTTTTCCACTTAATTTTTTTGAATCTCTTAGCCCTACAATGCAATGTTCTTGAGGCAAAATGCACGCGGCTGCTACCACCGGACCTGCTATACAACCTCTTCCCACTTCATCAAGGCCTGCTACATATCGGAAACCTTGCGCGTATATTTCGGTTTCGGGAAAGGGGTGCAAAGCCAAGGCTTACGCCTCTGCTCCTGATGTTGCTTCCACTTCTTCTACAGCATTGTCTTCATCTGCGAAGACAAGACCTTCTAAGTTGTCCAAGCGTTTTTCTCTGATTCTTGCAGCTTTACCGCGAAGATCGCGAAGATAGAAGAGTTTAGAACGACGTACACGACCACGATTTACGAACTCAAGTTTTTCAATCAATGGTGAGTGAACCGAAAACACACGCTCAACCCCAACACCAAAAGAAATTTTTCTTACAGTAATAGTAGAGAGAGAACCTGCTCGTCGGCGGGAAATAACAACACCTTCATATACCTGAGTACGTTGCTTATCCCCTTCTTTGATTTTGCAGTGAACCCGAACGGTATCGCCAGGTCTTAGATCTGGAGTTCCAGGTCTAAGGTTTTCTTGTTTTAATTTTTCTAAAATATGCATAGTGACCTCAATACTCCTGCTGAAACGAAAGAGTGGGCAGCTTCTAATGTCTTCCCACAAAGATGTCAACAGATTTAGGCAAAAGCCCACACTTCCCATTTCTTGCGCCAAAAACTACGTAAGCGCTTGATATTTATTGATTTTTCTTCTTCGTTTCTAGAGCCTGCAAAAGGCTTTTTTCTTCTTCTGAAAGCTGCTGGCCAGAAAGCAGGTCTTTGCGATTTTTCCACGTCTTCCGCAGTGATTCTTTCCTTCTCCATACCTCAATTTTTTTATGGTCTCCTTCAAGCAAAACATCCGGCACCAAAAGCCCTCGGTATTCCCGGGGTTTTGTATAGTGGGGATGCTCAAGAAGACCCGACGAAAAAGATTCTTCTTCCACTGAAGCAATGTTTCCAAGAACACCCGGAATAAGTCTTGTTACTGCATCAACAAGTGCCATCGCAGGAATTTCACCGCCTGAAAGAATAAAATCGCCAAGAGAAATTTCCTCATCCACCACAAGCTTTATGGCTCTTTCATCAACACCCTCATAGCGCCCGCAAATCAGCACCAACTGGTCAAAAGAACTGAGTTCGTTTGCCTTGGCTTGAGTCAATTGCTTGCCTCGAGGTGAAAGCAAAATCACTTTTCTTTTTTCCATTTTGGGAAGTGATTCCACTGCTTTTACCAAAGGATCTGGCATCATTACCATTCCAGCGCCGCCACCATAAGGAGTATCATCTACTTTGTGGTGTTTGTTTTCTGAAAAATCTCGAATGTTATGCAAATGATATTCAACACAGTTTTTCTCTTGAGCACGTTTTAGAATGGACTCGGAGAAAACAGATTCAAACATTTCCGGAAACAAGGTTAAAAGATCAAAGCGCATTTTTATCCTTTTCAGATTCGAACAATCCGGGAAGTTCATGAACAATCATTTCACCTTTTTTCACGTCTACCTTTAGTACAATGTCTTTCACGGCTGGAATTAAATATTCACTCCCAGCTTTTGCTCCATCAGGTAAAATTTCGTAGATATCATTTGATCCCGTGTTAAAAATATTGGTGAGAACGCCTAGTTTTTTTCCTTGCTCATTCAACACCTGCATTCCCAAAAGCTGGTACGAGTAGTACTCATCTGTTTCCAATGAAGGCAGCAAATCCTCTGGTAGATAGAGTTTGGTGTTGGTAAGTTTTTTCGCATCTTCTGGAGAAGTAATTTCTTGGAAAGCAATAATGCATTTACTTCCACCAGAACTTAAGCTCTTCACCGAAAGCGTTTTATATCCATCTTTTTCTTCACCATAAATATCATCCCCAGATGACAATGGTGGAAGATCATTGTTCCAAAACACAACCAGCTCACCTCGTACACCAAAAGGCCTGCCCAATTTTCCACAGAAAATCATTTTTTGTTTTTTCTGACTCAAGTTGAACTCCAAAAAAAAATCCCCACAAAACGATTGAGGGGATTTGAGAAAAAAGAAAAAAATTCTTATTCAAGAATTTCAAGAACTGAGCGTTTACGAATCTTTGTTGAAGCCGCGCTGAGAATGGTTCTGAGTGATCTCGCTGTGCGTCCCTCTTTGCCGATGATCTTTCCCAAATCTTCTTTTGCAACTCTGAGTTCAACAACTGTTGTTTGCTCACCTTCAACTTCTGTCACTTCTACAGCTTCAGGCTTATCTACTAAAGCTTTTGCCATCGTCTCTACTAACTGTTTCATTGATCCTGACATCTTTAGTACCTCAAAAACGAACGCCTTAAGACGCTCTTTTTAAAAGTTGTGAAACGGTGTCTGTTGTTGTTGCACCTTGAGACAACCAGTAGTTAACACGATCTTTATTGATGACAAGACCTTCAGCCTCAGGAGTGTGAGGATTATAGGTTCCAAGCACTTCAATAAATCTGCCATCTCTTGGCTTTTCTTTGTGCGCCACTACAATGCGGTAAACCGCTTTATGAGTTCTTCCACCTCTTGTTAAACGAATTCTTGCTGACATACTTTTATCCTCTCTTAAGCTTTTTTCCTTAAAAATCAAAGGCGATCTAAAACAAGACTTACGCGCTAAAGTCAAGTCCTATTCTTGGGGCCTTTTGTTTATCGTCTTTTTTTTTACTCATATGGCCTTCGATGATATGGGCTAATTCGTCTGCAAAGCCTTGGATTTGCTGCTGATTTTCACCTTCTAGCATCACTCTGGCAATGTTTTCGGTTCCAGAATACCGGATCAAGTGACGCCCTCTTCCTTTTAATTTAGCTTCAACATCTTTCAAGGCCGCCGAAAATCCTGGAATATCCTGGAAGGGAATTTTTGCCGATACCTCGATATTTGTAATCACCTGAGGAAATTTTTCAAAAATGGACGCAATTTGGGAAAGTGGCTTTTGTTGCTGACACATAACAGAAAGCACTCGCAATGCAGCCAACGTTCCATCACCACAATTGGTGTGATGCAGAAAAATAATATGTCCGCACGTTTCTCCACCCAAGTTGTAACCTTCTTTACGCATAAGTTCCATCACGTAGCGGTCACCAACATTGGTGCGTAAAAAGTTGATTCCACGTTCTTTCAACATAAGCTCTAAACCCATGTTGCTCATGTGTGTTCCAACAACTGTATCCTTAGCAAGACTTCCCTTTTTTTGAAGGTGTGTTGCACAGATGGCAAGGATAGCATCACCATCTACAATATTTCCCTTCTCGTCGCAAAGAATGACTCTGTCAGCATCTCCATCGAGTGCAATCCCAATATCCGCTTTTCTTTCTTTCACAATTTTCGCCATGCGCTCGGGATAAAGGGCACCACATTTTTTATTGATGTTAAGTCCATTTGGGGAAACACAGGTGGGGATTACGTCTGCGCCAAGTTCTCTTAACACCATTGGCGAAACACGGTATCCAGAACCATTTGCACAATCGATCACAATGCGAATACCTTCAAGCGTTAAGTGATTGGGGAAAGTGCTTTTCAGATATTGAATGTATCTTCCTGCAGCATCATCAACGCGAAAGGCTCTGCCCATGTCTGATGGCTCGGCGCGAAGATCATCAAGTTTATCTTCAAAAATTAATTGCTCCATGTAAGCTTCCTTTTCATCGGAAAGCTTGAAGCCATCATGATCGAAAAATTTTATACCATTGTAATCAATGGGATTGTGTGAAGCTGAAACCATGGCTCCACCTTTTGCTCGCATACTATTTGCAATGAAGGCAATACCGGGAGTGGGAAGTGGACCGACTAAAACAACATTCATCCCCATGGAACAAATGCCTGCAACTAAACTTGACTCAAACACATAGCCAGAAAGACGAGTGTCTTTTCCAACTACGATTTGATCTAAACCATTTACATCGCGCATTACTGTGGCAAGCGCTTGCCCCAACTTGATTGCCATGGGTGCATCCATCGGATATTTATTTGCAATACCGCGAACACCATCCGTTCCAAAAAGTTTCCTCTCCCCCATTATCCCCTCTTTTCTTCCAATAAGTTTTCCCTTGTTTTTATCACTGCGGCGTCTTGCAACAATTGATCAAGCACGCCATTAACAAATGCGTGGCTCTCTTCTGTTCCAAATTTTTTTGCAAGTTCAATTGCTTCATTCAAAACAACTCGTTCTGGTGTATCAACAATGAACAACAACTCATAGGCCGCAAGTCTTAAAACAGATTTGTCGATTACCGTCATGCGACTGAGCTTCCAGTTTTTTGAATACTGCGTGATAAGCTCATCAACTTCCTTGCCTTTGGCAAGAACTCCTTCTACCAAAGTTTCTGCAAAGTGTTTTACTTCGTCATTAAGTGCAGCGCCATCATATTGTTCCCAAAAAAGATTAAAACTTTGAGCATCACTGCCTGCAGCAATTTCTTGTTGGTATAACAATTTAAGCGCACACTCTCGTGCTTGTGTTTTATTTTTATACTTCATTGTCAAAGATCACTGTTCCTTTTTTAATTGATTCAACACATCTATGCTTTCCAAAAGTGTGCACATGGCATCATAGCCTTTATTTCCCATTTTTGAACCAGCTCTTTCAATGGCTTGCTCAAGGGTATTACAAGCCAGCACTCCAAACGCAAGAGGAACTCCAGTTTCAAGCGATAGGCCTGCAATGCCTTTTGTAGCTTCATTTACCACGAGGTCGAAATGTGGAGTGTCACCTTTGATTACGGCGCCCAAACACACAATACCGTCAAAAGTATTTTGGCGAATCATCTGTTTTGCAACAAGTGGAATTTCGAAAGCACCAGGAACTTTTACAACAGTAATGTTTTCTTCATTTCCACCAAGTCTTCGCACAGCATCAAGTGCTCCGCTCAAAAGTTTTTCAGTAATAAATTCGTTAAACCTGCTCACAATAATTCCCAGGTTTAGATTTTCAATGTTTAATTTGCCTTCAATTTTTTTCATATCGTTTCCTTACACTTTTTCCAAAAGATGTCCCATCTTCTTTTTTTTCACTTCGAGGTAACTCTTATTATACTTCACAGGTTCAATCTCAATGGGAATACGTTCTACGATTTCTAAACCATAACCTTCAAGGCCTACAAGTTTTCTGGGGTTGTTGGTCATGAGCTTCATTTTTTTCACCCCAAGCTCCACCAAAATTTGCGCTCCAATGCCATAATCTCTTTGGTCAGCTTGGAAGCCAAGTCTTTGGTTTGCTTCAACGGTATCGCAACCTTCGTCTTGCAATTGATAGGCTCTGATTTTGTTGTGCAGTCCAATCCCACGGCCTTCTTGTCTAATGTAGAGCAGCACACCTTTTCCCGCTTCTGAAATCATCTGCAACGATTTTTGAAGTTGCGGGCCACAGTCACAACGCAGTGAACCGAACACGTCTCCCGTTAAACACTCGGAGTGAACACGCACCAGCAAAGCTTCTTCCGGATTTATATTTCCTTTTACCAAAGCAATGTGTTCTTTGTTATCGATCGTATTTTTGAAGCTGTGAATCTGAAAACCTTCATCAACAGCGATGGGAAGTTTTGCTTCTACCGATTGAATAACCAAGCGCTCGTGATGCATGCAATAGCGAATGAGATCTGCAATAGTGACAACATGAAGCTGATGTTCTTTTGCAAAGACTTGCAGCTGGGGCATGCGCGCCATGCTGCCATCATCGTTCATAATTTCACAAATAATTCCAGCAGGCTTCAAACCTGCAAGCTGTGCTAAGTCAACCGAACCTTCAGTTTGCCCAGCCCTTACAAGCACACCACCTTTTTTGGCAATAAGTGGAAAAATATGACCAGGGCGCACGAGATCGTTGGGGCAAGCGTTGTCGCGCATAGCAACTTGGATTGTTTGCGAGCGATCAGCTGCCGAAATACCAGTGCTAATGCCATGCTTGGCATCAACTGAAACGGTGAAGTTGGTGTGGTGGAGAGCTGTGTTTTCTTCAACCATCAACGGCAAATTAAGCTCTGCCGCTTTTTCCGCGGTGAGGGTAAGGCAAATAAGTCCACGGCCATGCTTCGCCATGAAGTTAATTTGTTCTGGCGTTACAAATTCTGCCGCCATGACTAAATCGCCTTCATTTTCTCTGTTTTCGTCGTCGGTTAAAATTATCATTTTCCCGTGACGAAAATCTTCAATGGCTTGCTCAACTGATGTAAACGTTTCTTTCTTCATGACATTTCTTTTCTAGAATTTTCATCCTCGCAAAGGCGGAGATGACAGCAATCTGCCAATGTTGTTTTTGTCATCCTCTGGCTTGACCAGGGGATCCACAATTCTCATTTACATTTAAGGTGTAAATGCAGTTATTAAAAACCATGCTTCCGCAGAAACTCACGTGTAATAGGTGATTCCTCATGGTATTCATCACTTCTCATGTGAGTAAGACGTTCTACATACTTGCCAATAATATCTACTTCTAAGTTAACCTGCTTTCCAACAGAAAGCTTTGAGAAGGTTGTTTGCAACTGTGTATGCGGAATCACAAAAAGAGAAAAACAATCTTGCGCCACATGATTTACGGTGAGGCTCACCCCGTCCACCGCAACGGAACCCTTATCGACAACATAGCGAAGTAAGTTGCTCGGTATTTCAACAATAAATTCAACTCCGCTCTTTAAATGCTTGATTTCTAATACTTTTCCAACTCCATCCACATGACCCTGAACGATATGCCCACCAAATCTATCTCCAACTCGAAGCGCTCGCTCCAAATTTACCGGATCGCCGGCTTTAAACTGAGACAAGGTACTTTTAGCAAGCGTTTCGCTGGAAACATCGGCCCAGAAGCTTGTTCCCAAGCGCGAGGTGATAGTAAGGCAGCAGCCATTCACCGCAATGGAATCACCAATATTGGACTGCTCAAGATCAAAGCCAGTCTCAATATGGATTTGCAGCCCATCGCCCTTGGCCCTGATTTCCTTAATACTCCCAACGCCTTCTATAATTCCGGTAAACATGCGCGTGTTTAAGCAAATAAAGACAGCCACGTCTATCAAAAATTATAACAAGTGACGAGATCGTCTCCGAAGCTTTTGCGCCACTTTGGCATTAGTTTGAGGGCATTTGAGAGTTTTTGGGGGTGGAAGTTTGGGAAAACATCGCGGCCACTCCCTCCTAAAATGATGGGTGCTTGGCAGTACAGCAATTCTTGAATGCAGTTTTCGTTTAAGAATGAACTCAAGAGTCTTCCACCGCCTTCAAGGAAGAGTTGCTGGAAACCAAGCTGGGCTAACTTGTGCAAGGCATCACGAACGACAATCTGCCCCTTAAGCGTTTTGCATTTGAGAAGGTGATGGCCTTTTTTTCTGGCCGCTTCAGTTTTTTTTAAATCGACATTTTCACTCACACACAAAATGAGCTGACCTGCTTTTCGGGTGTAAAGTTTGCTTTTAAGCGGCATGCGTAACTGAGCATCAAAAACAACTGCTGGCTTAAAGACTTCTTTCTTTCCAAGTCGAATGCTCAAACGAGGATCGTCCGCTAACACAGTGCCAACGCCAACTACAATGGCATCGGCTTTTTTTCGTTCTTCATGAACAAATATTCGTGTTTGTTCATTGGTAATCCACTTTGACTCACCCGTTGATGTTGCTATTTTTCCATCCAGTGAAACCGCAACTTTTGCAATTACATAAGGCAAGTTTGTTTTTATTTTGTGTGAAAAATCTTTGATGAGATCTTCACATTCTTTTTTCAGCACGCCAACTTTTACCGTGATACCAGCTTTGCGTAATGCCCGTATTCCTTTTCCCGCTACAAGCGGATTGGGATCTTTGCAGCCTACAACAACATTTTTAATTCCCGCTGCAATGATGGCTTCAACACACGGTGGTGTTTTTCCGTGATGGCAACATGGCTCTAGGGTTACAAAAAGAGTTGCGCCTTTCGCTTTTTGCTTTGCTTTTTTTAAGGCATGAATTTCAGCGTGTGGTGTTCCAGCTTTTTGGTGATAAGCACTTGCAATTATTTTTCCTTGTTTCACCACCGCTGCACCCACAAGTGGATTGGGCGCAGTGTTGCCACTTGCTTTTTTTGCAAGGGCAATTGCCTGTTTCATGATTTCATTTTCGCTTGGCACAAAAGGACCCTTGGAAGAAGTGAAATGCTATTTTGTTTTATCAATCATTTCTTGAAGCTCATTCATAAATTCACTCACATCGCGGAAAGAGCGATAAACAGAGGCAAAGCGGACATAGGCAACTTCATCAATTTTTCGAAGTTCAAGCATAACGAGTTTTCCAATTTCTGCACCTTGAATTTCTTCTTCACCTATATCTAAAACAGCTCGCTCAACTCGACTTACTGCTTCTTCAATAGTTTTTGTACTCACTGGCCGTTTCTCACATGATTTTCTCATGCCTGAAAAAATTTTGTTCCGATCAAAACTTTCACGACGTCCATCTTTTTTTACTACCACTGGAAACTGTTCTTCAAGCCTCTCATAAGTAGTGAAACGATGCCCACATTCTTCGCATTCTCTTCTGCGCCTGATCAACTGGCCGTCTTTTCCAAGACGTGAATCGATCACTTTACTTTCTAAATAGGAACAAGCTGGGCATTTCATGAAATGCAGTCTCCAGTTTTCAGTTCTTGGTTTTTAGTTTCTATTTTACGGCATGTGGACAATTTTTGCGCTGTCATCACGAGGTTCCGTCTCTGGCGGAAACGTGGTGATCTCGATTTTTGAATTGTCAGAGGAGATTGCCACGTTTCGTTTCACGAAACTCGCAATGACAAAATCCTCATTGTCCACACACTCTAGTTCTATTATTTTGTCATTCTGAAAAGCTAAATGACAATTTATTTCTTATAAATCGGAAACTGTAAACAAAGCTCTTTAATTTCCTTTTTAATTTTTTCTTTTACTGCACTGTCTGAGATATTAAAAATCACATCCGCCATCCAGTTGGCAATGGTTTTCATTTCTGCTGTTCCCATACCTCTTGTGGTAAGCGCTGGTGTTCCAACTCTGATACCACTTGTCACAAATGGTGATCTGGTTTCTCGCGGAACGGTGTTTTTGTTTACCGTAATGCCGGCTTCACCAAGTGCATTTTCTGCATCTTTTCCACTCACGCCTGTTTCGGTGAGATCAACCAGGAAACAATGGTTATCGGTGCCATCTGAAACAATGCGTATATTTCTTTCTTTAAGTGTTGCTGCAAATGCTTTTGCATTCTTGATTACATTTTCGGCATACACCTTAAAGCTTGGTTGCAAAGCTTCTTTGAAGGCAACCGCTTTTGCAGCAATGACGTGCATAAGCGGGCCACCTTGAATTCCAGGAAAAATATTTTTGTTGATTTGTTTTTCAAATTCATTGCTGCTCATAATCATTCCACCACGTGGACCACGAAGGGTTTTGTGTGTTGTGGTTGTTACCACATGGCAATGAGGAGACGGATGCGAATGTAAGCCTGCCGCTACAAGCCCTGCTGGATGTGCAATATCCGCCATGAGATAGGCGCCAACTTCATCTGCAATTTCACGGAAGAGTTTAAAATTGATATCACGTGAATAGGCTGAGGCACCTGCAATAATCATTTTTGGTTTTGATTTTTTCGCTTTTTCTCTGATGTCATTAAAATCGATACGTTCTGTTTCGGGATTCAAGCCATAAGAAACTACATTATAAAATTTACCTGAAAAATTTACCGGAGAACCATGTGTTAAATGTCCACCATGCGTTAAATCCATACCCATTATGGTATCGCCAGGTTCAAGCAATGAAAAATACACTGCCATATTGGCTTGGCTTCCGGAATGCGGCTGCACATTCACGTATTCACACCCAAAAAGTTTTCGAGCTCTCTCTTGTGCAAGTGACTCCGCTAAATCCACATATTCGCAACCACCATAATAGCGTTTATTTGGATACCCTTCGGCATATTTGTTCGTGAGCACCGAACCTGTAGCTATCAGCACATTTTCAGAAACATAATTTTCTGAAGCAATTAACTCTAGTTTATATTCCTGACGATCGAGCTCTTTTTCTATAATCTGCGCAATTTCAGGATCACCTTGAAGAAGCATTTCATTTTTCATTGCTAGCCTTTCAAAAAAAATTGTTGGGGAAAAAATTACGTCAGTTCGATTTTTTGAACTCGTATTGCATGACGCCCTCCAGAAAAGGGAGTGTCTAAAAAAATCTGGAGAAAACGAACTGCCTCTTCCGGAGAAAGAGCGCGCTCACCAAAACAGGCTACGTTTGCATTATTGTGCTCTCGGCTCAAACGAGCTTCTTCTTCATTGTTGATCACCGCTGCCCGCACACCCTTGTGTCTATTGGCTGCCATGGCCATGCCAATTCCTGAACCACAAACAAGAACACCAAACTCATGAGCATGAGCAGCAATATCACGTGCAAGTTTATGGGCAAAATCAGGATAGTCAGTTCGGTCTGCGGTGCTTGGGCCAAGATCGTCAACCGTGTGGCCCTTGGAAAGAAGTTCTTTTTTGAAAAGCTCTTTTAGCTTAAAACCTGCGTGGTCTGAAGCAATAACAAGATGCATGGATTTACCTAGTGGGTTTCGAGTTCAAGGTATTTAATTAATTCTCCAACAGATTTTACTTTTTTTATGGTGTCGTCTGGAATTTCAGTTTCAAATTCTTCTTCAAGGGCAAGAATAAGTTCGACGATATCAAGAGAATCTGCACCAAGATCGGAAGAAAAAGATGACGTGAGCGTGATATCTTCATCAGAAATACCAAGCTGATCGGCTGTAATTTGAATAACTCTGGATTCAAGATCAAAAGATGACATATCCCCCCGTTCCCAGTTTTCTGGACTAGACGTTCACTTCGATGATCTGACGGCCTTTGTAGAAACCACAATGTTTGCACACATGATGAGAGCTTTTTGCACGTTTGCAGTTGTCGCAAACTGACAAAGCTGGCCCAGTGTATTTCATATTGTGTGAACGGCGCATACGCGTTCTAGATTTTGATTGTCTCCGCTGTGGAACTGGCATCACATACTCCTTTGGGTCTATTGCTTACTTAAAAGAGCTCGTCTCCTACATAAAAGCTTGTTTAATGTCAATTGAAGTCTTTATTCTTCTTTTTGCCGGGCTAAAAAAGGGAAAAAGACTATTTTTCTTTTATTTTCAGCAGCTTAAGCGCTTCAAACCTGGGGTCAACTTTTTTCTCCGAACAGGAACAGGCCTTCTCATTTAAATTTTGTCCGCATTTTGGGCAAAGGCCAAGGCATGAAGGCGTGCAAATGCTGGTCATGGGCTGATCGAGGTAGATTTCTTGCAAGAGCAAATCCGCCAGATCGAAGGTGTCACCTTCGTAGTAGCGAAAAGCTTCATCTTCTTTTGCAAGCTCGTCTTGATCAAATTTTCCAGCTTTTGACTTTTCATGAAGAGGAGAAAAATGAGTCTGAAGAGAGATGTCGCCATGCTTTTGGAACGAAGCAAGACAACGATCACAGGTAAGATGGCAGGAATAATGGAGCTCACCAAAAAGATCGAGATCACGCTTGCATCTGATCAACTGAAGTGAAAAAGAGGCCTCGTCATTTTCGGCAAAGCCTTCCCCAAATGCCGTTTTCAAGTCTTCCAAAAACCAGGGGTCAAGCCTGGTGTTTCCCTTCAGGATTTTTCCCGATTCTGGAATGTCTAAGACATAGACTTCAAAGCCTTTATTATTTTTTTTTGTTTTCATAAAAAAGTGAACTGCCCTTCGTTTGTTTTGGGGGCTGATAGTAGATATTTTCAACCCTTCGTCAAGCATTGGCTGCGAATCCTCATCACAATTCACTTGAACTGGGGGAGATAATACAATACTCCCAGACAAACTTTAACGCGGGTATTTAAAATCTAGCATTCTCTTGAGGTATTTATGTCTGTAAAAGTACGTTTTGCTCCATCTCCTACAGGAAGTTTACACATTGGCGGCGCCAGAACGGCTTTGTTCAACTGGCTTTACGCAAGACATAGCAATGGAAAGTTTTTGCTTCGCATTGAAGACACCGATAGAGAGCGCTCTACAAAAGCATTTGAAGAAAGCATTTTGGCTGGCATGAAATGGCTTGGCCTCGATTGGGACGAAGAACCTCTCTACCAATCAAGCCGGCTAGAAATTCACCAAGCTCATATTCAAAAACTCTTGGATGAGGGCAATGCCTATTATTGCACTTGTTCGTCAGAACTCTTGGAACAAAAAAGAGAGGCCGCACTCAAAGCTGGAAAAAAACCTGTCTACGACAGAACCTGTCGTCACAAAACAGAAAAACCAAATGTGCCAGCCGCAGTTCGATTTAAAGCTCCAGAAACAGGAGTAACAACGTACAAAGATATTTGCCGCGGGACGATACAGTTTGAAAACAAAGAATTAGACGATCTCATTATCGCGCGAAGTGATGGTAATCCCACTTACAATTTTGTGGTTGTGGTTGATGACGCCACCATGGAAATTACGCATGTGATTAGAGGCGACGATCACATTAGCAATACGCCAAAACAAGTACTGCTCTACAATGCGCTTGGTTACTCGCTCCCAGCTTTTGCACATTTGCCTATGATTCACGGTTCCGATAAGAAAAAACTTTCTAAACGCCACGGCGCCACTTCGGTTGTTGAATATGAAGCAATGGGTTACCTTCCCGAAGCAATGATCAATTATCTTGCTCGCTTGGGTTGGTCCTATAAAGATCAAGAAATTTTTTCTCGTGACGAACTTGTTTCCCACTTCTCTCTTGAATCGGTAGGACAATCGCCATCCATTTTCGATACCGAAAAACTAGCTTGGGTGAACAGCCAGCACATGGCAAAACTGAGCATTGAAGAGCTTCTTGAAAAAGTAGAGCCCTTTCTGTATCAACTTGGGGTGAAACATATCGATCGCGAATTTGCACTTAAGGCGCTCGCATCTGAAAGAGAAAAAGGAAGAACTCTTTTAGATATTGCGAAGTCTATTTATTTTTATTTCACTGATTCTGTGATTTTTGATGAAGAAGTTGCAAAAGAATTTTTGAATGCAGAAGCAAAAGCAATTTTACATGCTTTGCATACCGAACTGCTTTCTCTTGAGAGTTTTTCTCACGATGGCATCCAAAGCAGCTTTAAAAATGTGATGGAAAAAACACAGCAAAAAATGGGAGCCATCGGAAAACCTTGCAGGGTGGCGCTTGTAGGAAGCTTGGTTGGCCCTGGTATCTATGACATTTTGGAAATTTTAGGCAAAAGAAAATCGCTTCTCCGTTTAGAAGAAGCGATTCAAAAAATTGTTGAATAATTGAGCTAGTACATTTTTATTCTGTTTACATGTACACCCTTTGAGGTCCACGCCACATCATAGCCAATACGTAATCCTACGCATAGGCGATCGACACTGGCGTTCTCTCCCACCAACTCCAATGCTTGAAGCGAAAAATATGCTTCTTCATTGTTGTTGAGACGAACAAATCCAAATTGCTGACGAGGAAAAAAAGAAACAATTTCACCTTTGCTAAACTTATCCATTTCATCAACTTGATAAGCTGGAGCCCCAACAACTGCAGAACATCCCTCCGGCAAGGGCATCCAATGAGCTTCTCGTTTTTGTACTTGGAGCGACATATTACCTCACATATTTATTTGCTTTTCGAGAAAGAGATTTTTTCTCTTCATCACGTATTTCTTTTTTCTCTGCTTCTTTTTGGTAGTTCAGCATTTCATCCACATACATTGATTCACGACGTTGTTCAATTTCTCTTACTCTCACCTGAACCGGAAGCTGGCCTTCAGTGCGAACTATGGTTGGCTTGATAAAGACCATCAGCTCTGTATTTTCTTTTGATCTTGTTTTCGACTTAAAGAGATTGCCCACAACTGGAATGCGAGAAAGTCCGGGGACTCTGCTCTCGGACACAGCATCAGAAAAACGAGTAAGCCCTCCAATTACTGTGGTTTCTCCATCTTTCACCATCACCGTCGTTTGCGCCGTGTTATCTACAATAACGGGAAGCCCGTCAATAGCTCTGGAAAAATCTGGTGAAGAAGTAATGGTTTCAATCTGAAGCTTCACAAAACTATTCATAGAAATCTGCGGAGTTACGTTAAGTTCAACCCCAGTCTCAATTTGCTGAAGCCCAGCTCCGCCAGAAGTTGAAGTGCCACCTTCTCCACCAATATTAATATCGCCACTTGCATTGATGAGCAAAGTTGCTCCACTTCTAATTTTTGCTGCCACTCCATTTGAAGTTACGATGGAAGGATCAGATAAAACATATGCATCACCTTTATTTTCGGCAGCCGATAATTGGATATCGAGATCAATTCCACTTACAACTCTTCCAATAGCAATGGCAGCACCGCTGTTAGGTGAAGAAGCTGGTGTGTTGAAAATAAGATTGTTTCCATTGTCTGCAGCACCAACGGCGGACAATCCAGAAAAAGTTACTTTTCCAGCCGCTCTGTTTGCTCCCCACTGTATACCAAGCGAGCGACCGAAAGATCTTGTCGCTTCAATAATTTTTGCTTCAATGAGAACTTGAGCATCTCGAATATCAACTTGTTCAAGGTACCTTTTGACGTTGTCAATATTTGCTGGAACTTCGCGCACGATAATAGAATTGGTGCGTTCATCTGCAAACACCGAACCTCTTTCAGAAAGCAAAGTTTTTAACTGAACAACCATATCTCTGGCCGTTGCATACTTAAGCCGAAGTGTTTCTGTTTTCAAATCTTCACCAGAATCTTTGAAAAGTTTTCCTTCACCAAGGCGAATCACCCCACCCTCTACAGTGTAATCCAGCTCATTTGCCTTGATGATGGAGTTCATGGCATCGCCTAAAGTAATGTCACGAAAAGAAACAGTCACCACTTTGTCTACACCTTGTGGGATAATCATATTCACATCTGCAATCGTAGATAAGAATTGGAGAACTTCTCTTAAAGAAGCTTTTCGAAATTTTATGTTGTAGCGAACATTTGCATTTTCACCAAAGTAATTTCCAATTGAACCATGAGAAAAACTGCCAGTATCAACAGGAGCTGCAACGGCAGTAACAGAAAGCAGAATCGCGCCACATAAAGCTATAAGAGAACGCTTGAAAACTTTCATTACAGTCTCCCTTCAATAGAAAGCGTAAAGGTAATATCAAGCCTTCTTAAAATTAC
>PCXC01000074.1:33850-34129 GCA_002796345.1 Deltaproteobacteria bacterium CG11_big_fil_rev_8_21_14_0_20_42_23
GACCATTGACGAGGGCATATTGTTCAGCTTCGTTGAGAACAATGCCTGTCAAATCGAGATCCTCTATCGTGAGCTCGTCTAAGTTACTTGATTGGCCAGTTGAAAATGGATTGACTATTTTCGCAGGTTCAAATTTTGCGGCGTGATCTCGAAATGTTTCCATATCGATATCAGACAAAGATTCCTGTGCTAGTGCTTGCAATGAAACCATGATCAAGCAAACAAAACACAAAAGAGAAATATTCTTTTTCACAAGTCCTCCTTCACTTTGGAAGGTAA
>PCXC01000075.1:0-3952 GCA_002796345.1 Deltaproteobacteria bacterium CG11_big_fil_rev_8_21_14_0_20_42_23
TCCATTTTTTGAGGTTGATTTTTGTTGAGCCTCCGAAAAAACACACCGCTCAAGGTCCGCTATCTTGAAAAAATGGGTTTTTCAGGGGGAACTATGTAAAGAAATTGAGACCTCTTACTAAACCAACAAACTCTGCAAGAGATTGAAAACGTAGCCGGTGAAAATAATTGCTGCGGTGGTGATGCCGAAGAAAATCAGAATGAGCTGTAATTTCATGGCGCGTCTCAACATAATTGCTTCGGGTAAACTGAGTGCGGAAATGGCCATCATGAACGAGAGTGCGGTTCCCAAAGGAATGCCTTTTTGAAACAAGACGACGGCGATGGGAACGATGGCAGCGCAGCTTCCGTACATGGGAACGCCTAAGAGAGTTGCGATGGGCACAGAAAAAACACCCGTTTTACTGATGAGCAGTTGGATGGTTTCTTGTGGCACATAGTTGTGAATAAAAGCGCCAACGCCCACGCCAAGCAAAATCCAGATCCAAATTTTTTTCACAATTGAGATGGCTTCGTTATAGCCAAATTGTATTCTGCTGAAGAGATGAGGATAGTGAGTGGTGTCGCTGTTTCCATTTGCTTGTCCAATGAAGTCAGCTACAAGAAATCGCTCGAGTTTTAGTCGGCCCAGAATAATTCCTGAAACAATGCCAATGAACAAACCGCTCAAAACGTAAAGCGCTGTAATTTTCCATCCAAACAATCCTATCATGAGCACCACAAGATATTCGTTGATGAGTGGCGAAGTGATAAGAAACGAAAAGGTAATTCCCAAAGGCGCGCCTGCTTTAAGAAAGCCAAAAAATAAAGGAATAGACGAGCATGAGCAGAATGGCGTTACTGCGCCAAACAGTGCTGCAAAAAAATTCCCAACGCCTCCTTTTTTTGTCATCCATGTTTTAATTTTGTGCTGCGGCAAATAGGTTCGAATGAAACCAATGATGGCGATGAGAAAAAACAGCAGCAGCAAAATTTTGATGGAATCGTAAAGAAAAAAATGGAGCGTTTTCCCCAAATGAGTTTCTGGGTTTACATTCAAAACGGAATACGTGAACCAATCTATCAACCTTAGCAGCACGAAGAGCCACCTTTGTTTGAGGGTGTGCAACAAGAACTTTTTTTGGATTTAGCTTCCAGTTTTTTATCGAGCTTATCGAACATTTTTGAAAAGAAGCCCTTTTTCTTTTCGCCACTTAAGGTTTCAGGCAGCGTTTCTACAAAGTGTTTTATTTCGTCACGAACTTTTCGATAACAGTTGAGCTGTTCTTCTTCGGAAGCTCCTTTTTCGGCCAGCTCTTTTGCCAGCTTTGGAGGATCATCGAATCCGAAGTGAACCACTTTGGTGTTGCCTGGAAAAATTGGACAAGATTCATTGGCGTGTCCGCAAATGGTAACCACATAATCAAATGAAATGTTTTTCAATTCATCAACATGCTGCGAACGATGTTTGGAAATATCAACGCCAGCTTCGGCCATAACTTTCACCGCATTTTGATTGAGGCCATGCGTTTCGATTCCTGCAGAGTAAGCATTGATTTTATCGGACTTCAAGTGCTTCGCCCACCCTTCCGCCATCTGACTGCGGCAGGAGTTGCCGGTGCACAGAAAAAGTATGTTGATTTTACTCATGCTTATCTCTCCTTCATAAAAGAGTTTGAACCTGTTTTTTAAACTGCTTAATGGTTGCTGGTTCCAAACAATAACATGTTGATGGTCCGCTAATTTTTCCTCGAATGATGCCGGCCTTTTTTAAAACTTTTAAATGTTGTGAGACGGTGGCTTGCGCGATGGGCAATTGATCTACGATGTCACCGCAAATACAAGTTTTTGATTTTTTTAAAATGGCGACAATTTCTAAACGAAGAGGATGCCCCAGCGCCTTGGCGACAGCAGCAAAATCAATATCCCCACCACCAGACTTTGCGGTTGAACATACATGAGGAGGACAACACTTGCTTTGTTTTGAACGAGCCATGCCGGAGTCTTTATCGTAATACTACGATAAAGTAAAGAGAAAAATATTTCTGTGAAGAACAAGCCTTGATTCCTTTGAAAACTTCACTATCACTCTTCTTTTGAAGAGAGGTTTCAATGGATATTGTTTCACATGGTTTGTGGGGAGGTTTGATTTTTGGCAGAAAGTCAAAACGCGTTTTTCTGTGGGCGTTTCTTTTTGGAGTGCTTCCAGACTTGTTAAGCTTTGGCATTTTTTCGCTGATGAATGTTCTTGGATTTTCTACCGCACCAAATTGGTCGGAAGGTCTTCCTCAAATGTCAGAAATTCCAAACTATGTACATGTGAGTTACAATTTTACGCATAGCTTGATTGTTTTTTTGGGAGTGTTTTTTTTGTTTCGATTGGTGAGTAAAAAATATTTTTGGCCCATGCTGGCTTGGCCACTTCACATTCTTGTAGACATTCCCACGCACACCACGCGCTTTTTTGCCACACCATTTTTGTGGCCACTTTTTGAGTACAAATTTGAAGGCATCAGCTGGACCAATCCTTACATCTTTTTTCCGAACCTTATTCTCTTGTTCATTTTTTATTTTCTTTTTTTCTTTCGCAAGGTGAAGGGAAAATAGAAGAGGTCGAGTTTTGATTTTTTACTTTTGGAGGGGTGCAAGTTTTTCGATCACAAAAGGACTTCGCTCACTCTTTCAAAAAACCAAAAAGCGGCTGGCGAAGAGTTTTGTAGTTATCGCAAGCTTCTCGCGTCTCGGTGACTTGAAACGGAAGGCTCGTCGATGTGGACGTACAAGCAGAACTACAAACAACAAGCAAGCATCCAAATTTCAGCAAAAAAAACGGAGAAAAAAAGGAGAATTCATCATGAAGAAAGTTCCAAGTTTAAATTAGAGAGGCAGTGATGTGTAGCAAATGGAAACAAAATGAACAATCAAAACATAGAATGTGAGGGTAATTCTTTTTTAAATTTATTTTAAAGCATTTTATTCCGAAACATTTTCACTCTTCTTTGCGACAAAAAAGAGTGATGCTAAAATCGACACTCATAAAGCGGCAGTTTAGATTTTTAGCAAAATTTGTTTAACGGTTTTCTTTAAGATGTGAAGCTAGTTGGCGAAGAAGCGAACAATCGTTTTAGCTCTGCTGTTTCAAGTGGGTTTTTGTTGGTTAAAGGAGACAAGGCTTAATGTTTTTGATGTGATCATTTTAAAGACTGTGAAACGCTTGCAGCAGGAACTTCTGTTGGGAGAGGGATTTCTTGCGGAGTAAAGAGTTCATCGCCGATGACATAACCAAGTGTGTCCAAACCTCCGATTTGAAAAAAGTTTGGAAATAATCGGGCTTTTCCATTTTCGAAGTCTAATTTAAGATCAAACATAGCTTCAATACCCTTTGCAGCTCTTACTTCACTTCCCGTATAGTTGGATAAACTTTGAGCTAAATTCATGCCATTTGTGTCGGTGGCGATATCACAAGAATTGACAACAATTTGAGGCCTGCTCTTCAAATGTTCATCGAAAAATAATTTTATTTTTTCTAAGTCTAAAAAATTCATTGTGATCCGTGAACCTGGCACGCGTTTTTCCTCATCACCAAAGAGAATTGATCCAGGTATTCCATGAGCTGAGATTAAAATAGAATCAGGCTCACCATAATCATTCACCACTCGTTTCGTAGAGACTAAAAAATCTTCAGTACTTCCAGCTTCTATAATAATGACTCGAACTCGTTCATCGAGTTCAAAATGTCTTCCCCAATACAACGCATCTGTTTCGTCGCTTTTTGCCACGACACTTAAAATAAGTGGTTTGGTTTTTTCATGTTCACGATCGGTGAGAAGTTTTACATTATGCCAAAGAACAGATTCATCATATCGGCCAAAGCGGGTAACGTTTAATTTCTCAGCAAGGAGCAAAGCATTCTCCACACCAATTGTTTCTTCGCATGCTATAACGTCACGAATTTGAGGAGGATAAATATTCTC
>PCXC01000075.1:3959-15307 GCA_002796345.1 Deltaproteobacteria bacterium CG11_big_fil_rev_8_21_14_0_20_42_23
TAAATATTCTCAAGAAGAGGTGCATATTTTTGTAGCTGCTGCGGCGAAATATCTTCAGCGCCTCCAATGAGCTTATACAGCGTATTATAACGATGCTTGTTTCGCTCAAATGATGGATCTTCAAAAACTGAAAATTTTTCAGCAAGCTCTTCCCCCTCATCATCTTTTCTTTTGAGATCAAGCAAATATTTGAGCACAACGATTCGTCTCTCTGACAATGCGCTCACCGTAGCTTTTATATTTTTAGCAATAATTTTAATTTTATCGTTGCTTAAAAGTTCTTTTCTCTCGGCAAAGCCTTCTACAACATAAGTGGCAAGTCGAAAGGCGAGAAAATTTTGAGCATCGCTGTACTCTGGCGAAAACAAACGTGTGGCAAGCTGATAATATTGAGTTCGAAGATCCTTACGAACACGATAACTCTCATAAAGAATATGAGGTAAAGTTCTTACCTTCTCAAGCAATTGATTATAGGCAGTCAACCTCTCCAAAAAATCATTTTCACTCAGATTTTTTAATTCATCTGAAATATCTACTCTAACGTTATAACCATTATGGACATAATCTCTCTGCACAGAAAGTGTAATATATTCCCTTATTACCTTTTGCATTTCAGGCGTGATTTTTTTTTGATAAGCGAGGATTCCAAAAATCGCGATTTCGCTGTACAAATTTTGTTTTGGTTCATCAAAACAGCGAGCAAGATTTTCTTGGTAATAAACGAGTGAGCTTACGGTTTGATTCTCTCTTCGCACAACATATGCAAAATCAACTAAACCGTTATGATCAAAATCTCCAATTTTCGTTTCGAGCAATTTTGAATTGCGTGGCAAGTCTCTTGGAGAAAACAAACTTAAGTCAGAGGAGCATGGGTTTCCATAGCTCACACTCATTCTTGTAGGGGGGAAGCCAAGTCCACCAGATTTATCATAAAATCTGTCTGGAAGAGGAAAGCCATATAACGGAGCTAAGCGAAACACACCTTTTTCCCCAGACCTTACTTCAAGCGTTTTCCCCTCTTCAGGAAAACCTGGTGGGATTGAGACCCCTTCAGCAAGGGCCCCTTCTTGCTCTTCAATACGAAACAGAGGACCAATTCTACGATCTCCAATTAGTGCATTGTCGGCTGAAATAGTTCGAATTGTTAGTTTTAAGTTATTTTCTGCCATAATTGATACCCGTGCATTGGTATTATCGGCAGAAAGTTAGGCTTAAGTTGCTTCTTTGCACTAAAATGACGCTCCTTTAACGTGACTACCTTTTTCTAACTACACGTTGGTGCATCTGTTCCACCCAGGCCTTTGTAGGGGTTGCAGCGTGGGCTTACTCTGAATTTTTTTAAAGTTTCTTGAACATCTTTGTCTTTAGATTCTGAAAGTTTTCTTCCCACTTGAGAAATAATTTCAAAACCAAGTCGCTTCAAAATGCGTTTGAGAATGAGCTTGTGGTGTTCGCTCCATTTCGCAGTAGCTTTTCCTTCGAGTTGATCTTTCAAGCTTTGATAGTCTTTAGCAATGGTTTTGAACGCTTGTTCAAGTTCTTTTGTTTTGCTGGCATCCATTTTCATTGCAGCGTCGATATTTTTCATCAGATCGGAAAGCGGTTTTAAGTCCATGCTTTTTTCTGTGGTTGTCTTCATTCCCTGCAATGCCTTAAGCGCATCGGTCCAATTTCTTGCGTATTCAAGATGAAGGTCAATTTCGTGCATCACATAAATGTTGTGTAAGCCGGCGTCATTTTTCACAAAAGGTTTTGCTTCTGCAATAAAGCGAATTCTGTTCTTCAGCACTGTTGTTTCATCTTCTGAATGCGGTTCAAGATCAGGCGTGCCGGCGCGAATGGCTAAAAACTGGTATAGCTCCGCTTCCGCGCGGATGGGATTTGGTTTTTTTTCCATCCACTTTCCAGATTTAGCAACAGCAAGGTCGTACCATTTATCTATTTCTGCATTTCCTGCAGCGTATCGTTGATCAATGACTTGTCTCCAGCTTGCTCTATCAGAATTGCTGGGATCACCAACGCCGCAAAAATCAAAAAACATTTTGCTTCGTTCTTTATTTGAAATCGGAAGCCCTCTGCCGTGCATGATATTCCAATGCATACCTGCTCTCATGGGATCAGTTATTTGATCGCAAGCGATTAATTGCTCCATTGCATGTTGCACTTTTAAAGCGCCCCAAAAAATTTTTTGAGGGCTGAGTTCTTTTTGTGACGAAAACTTTTTTTGAAACGCTTCATCATAGGCAGCAATAGCTTCATTGGCATTGGCGTTGACCCATTTTCCGTTTTCGAATTTTTCGAAGCGGTCATCTTCATTCACTAGTCCATCTTTAATGGCCTTGTCATAGCAGCCCTTGTCCATTGGTGCAGATGCCACGATACACGAATCACCGTCGACGACGCGATATTTTCCAGAAAGCGTTTTGTTGAATTCCTCCACTTTAAGAGGCGTAAATGCATTGATTGAAAACTGAGCCATTTTTTGTTCCTTTTTTTCAAATTTGTGGACTGTTTTTGGATTAACCCCATTATCGGTTTAGCATTCGCAAAAGTTGTGTAAAAGAGTGAGGGTCAAAGTTCCATCTTAATGGAGAGGAATGCGAAAGCATGTAATGGCTATAAGCAATTGAAATTACTTAAAATATAAGACAATGATTTGCAGCAAAAATCTCTAATTCAACACAACTCCAACAGATCCGCTGAAGCTAACGGTTTCATCTCCGTCTGTTGCGGCGTCGGCGCAGTTGCTGAGGGCGCCTGTAGTTGCATTTACATCACAAACGTAAATGGTGTTGATGCTAAAAAAGGATCTGGGCAGGTACATTCGTGTGTTTGCTGTGTTTAAACTGAAAATCCAAAGGCCAGAAACTCCAGTAAAACCAGAATCAACACAATTGCTAAGAGCTCCCGTGCTTGCACTCACATCACATAATAAGACAGCGCCATCGTCGTGCACGTAAGCTTTGCTTCCATCTGCATTTAAGAGAACATGAAGAGTGTTCGCAAAAACAGCGCCTGCTCCAGAATCGTCACAACTATCAAAGAGCCCCGTTGACGCATTTATCGAGCAAAGAAATGCGGCGTTAGAATTTAAATCAGCCACATAGGCCATTGTTCCTAATGGATTTAGGGCTACACTGTTGGCAGTGAGAATATCGGTGTCACACCCTGTGGTAGCACAATCACTTAAGGTTCCTGCGTCTGAATCAACCGTGCAGATAGTAACAGCGCCTGAGCTAAGATTAGAAACATAAGCCAGCGTGTTTGTTATTTGAAGAGTTGCTGTGTTGCTCGTAAAGCTGCCAAGTGCTGCTGTGATGGTGCTGCTGCCTACTGTTGCTCCCGTTGCCAAACCAGTGCTGGCAATATGGTGGCGACATTTGTATCGGAAGAAGCCCACGTTACGGACGAAGTGATATCTTCTGTAGAATCGTCTGCAAAAGTTCCCGTGGCGGTAAATTGTTGTGTTTCATCAATGTGAACAGAAGCACTTGTTGGAGTGATGGCCATCGAAGTTAATGCTTGCACCGTGAGAGCATTTGTTTGCACGCAAGCGAGAGCATTTTCAAAACAAGCAACAAGTTTTTCACTAGAACTCACCGCACCAGAAATGGTGAGCTGTAATGTGCATTGCCCCAGTGCAGTTAAAGTTGCTTGCGCGGCGCAGGTGTCATCATATGTTCCGCCGCTTGTGACTTGTGTAACATTTGTGGGAATTGAATGGATGTAAATATTTCTTTGAGTGCGGGAAGTGTTATTAGTAACGGTAAAATAAGCAGTGACAGTGTTTCCAGAGACAACAAAAGAAGGAAGGGTTGTGCCATCTTTTACTTGAATGCTTAAGAGATTGCCCGTTGTTCTTCCGCAGTTTGTGAAAAATCCAAAGCACAAAACAAACACGAACATAAGCAAACGAATCATATCTTCCCCTTTTTTATCGATCTCTTCCAAATCAAGTCGGAGAGGCGTAAGCATATTTTTATTATTTTGGGGAATAGAAAAAGGAAAAGACGAAAGTTGACAGCCCTCTTCTGGCTCTATAGAAAAGCGCCAGGTTTTTATCCAAGTTTTTGATCTGCCCTGAGATCAGCATCCAGAAAGGTTTTTATGAGAATGCCTCCCAATTGTCCCAAGTGTAATTCCACATATGTTTATGCAGATGATCCGCTGTGGATTTGTCCGGAGTGCGCTCATGAATGGAATCAAGAAGATGCAAATTCAAGCGGAACGCAAGAATCTGATGCGAATATAAAAGATGCGAACGGCCAAGAATTAAAAGATGGCGATAGCGTGGTGGTGATCAAAGATTTAAAAGTGAAAGGATCATCCCAGTCGGTGAAGCGAGGCACCAAAGTAAAAGGCATTCGCCTCATCGAAAGCGACGACGGCCATAATATCTCCTGCAAAATCGATGGCATTGGTGCCATGAATTTGAAATCAGAATTCGTGCGGAAGGCTTAAGAGATTAAGACAAAAAGCCAAAAAGATAGAGGGGAATATTTTTTTTGTCTCCAATGAGGATGTTGTCCTTAATCACAAAGGCTTGATCAACATTTCGAACTTGCTTATCGCTTTTTCCCTTTCCTCCAACTTCGAAGGTAAATGCATTGCATTTGAAATCGCCTTGTTTTGTGTAAAAAGGAACGTAAGCGGCATGAAGAAGTTGGCTTAAGACAAACTCTTCTCGTGTATTTCCAACATCATTTTTTTTGCCCAGGCTGTGATTAATAGCAAATGAAAGATTAGGATTATCTAAGTAAACTTTTTCGGCATTTCGAATAAGAGCATGGCCTGTTTTTTCATTCATCAAAAATAAAAGAAGTCCGGTGTCTTTTAAAATCTGTAAATACTCAGCAGTGGTGGTGTGATCTTTAGAGAGGCTGTTTGCCAACTGATTAATGCTCATTGAGCCAGGTTTTGTTGTGGCAATAAAATAGAGGATTTTTTTGAACACTTCTAAGTTTTGAGTTTTTAACGAATAAAAAGAAGCGATATCTTCATAAATTGTTTTTTCAATCATGCCGATAATAATTTTGGCAAAGTGTTCAAGCTGTTTATATTTATGCGAAAAAGGATAATAACCTCTTTCTAAATAGGTTTTGAAGTGACCTTGCATTTTGGGAATGAGCGCAAGTTTGTTTGCGATTGAAATATGGTTTTTTGTTAATTCTTCTAAAGAGTATTTTTTAAAAGATTGGTGAAGTGTAAATTCAAGGTATTCGCGAAACGAAAAACCAAACATGTGATGCAAAAGAGCTCTTCTGGATAAATCGTATTTTCCTTTTACGAGATCGATGCTGGAGCTTCCAGAAAACAAAATGTTGATCTGAGGGTATGAATCATAAATGTTTTTGAGTTCCTGATTCCAGTTTTGATATTTATGAATTTCATCGATAGCAATAAGTTGGCCATCGAGTTCTTTTACAAACTGATCAACCAGGGAAACAAGCGAGTGCTCTACAAAATAGAGGTTGTCCGCCGAAACATAAAGCTTTTGGCTTGGTTCTAAACGGCTTTGAGATAAAAAGTGGAGGAGGAAGGTTGTTTTTCCCACTCCACGAGGACCAACAATGCCATTTAGCCTGTCTTCGAAGACAAAATCGCTATAAAAATTGCGGATATAGACATCTTTTTGGGCAGCGTTTAACCTCTGATAAGTTTCTATAAGGGATTGCATGGAAAGATGATATGCAAATTTTTGAGT
The DNA here is from genome assembly GCA_002796345.1 of Deltaproteobacteria bacterium CG11_big_fil_rev_8_21_14_0_20_42_23. Classification (NCBI taxonomy): domain Bacteria; class Deltaproteobacteria; species Deltaproteobacteria bacterium CG11_big_fil_rev_8_21_14_0_20_42_23. Next base: position 9,664 of record PCXC01000075.1, read on the forward strand.
ATACTCAAGATTTTTATCACATTTTTTTGAGTGTAACCGAAATAATGGCTGTCTGAAGCCAAAAAAATTTTAGCAGATTTTCCCTACATTTACCTCGAGAACGAGTTCACGAGGTTTTAATACATGAGGGGACATATGATTTTTTTGCGATCTTTTTATTCTTTTGTGGTGCTCTCCACGCTTTTGTGCAAGGAGTGCACACTTCAATCATTTTAAAAGGAGATGTTCACATGGCAGAGTTAAAAGGATTAAAAAAACCAGTAAAATTGAAACCAGAGTTGGCAGAGTTCTTAGGCAAAAAAGAATTGCCGCGCACTGAAATTACTAAAAAATTGTGGGACTATATAAAAGCCAACAAACTTCAAACGAAAACCAAAAATGGAAAACCAGAAAACGCTGGAAAATTTATTGTAGCAGACGCAGCGCTACTTCCGCTTTTCAAAAAAACAAAATCAAAAAGCAAATCAGGAAACCTCACAGACTTAACCGGAATGAAAGAAGGCCAAACGGTTGACATGATGCAAATGGCCGCGATTGTTGCTGCTAACATCGAAGCTTAAGCTGAAAATAATTCATAAAAACGCGAACTCACTTGGGTTCGCGTTTTTTTTATTCCTCCTCTAAACGCAAATGCTGCGCTTAAAAAGCAAATGTCAGGTAAGTGCCTGGTATTGGGCATGTGAGAGAGAATGATGTCTAATGCATATTCCGCGTTCGTATTGTAAAGTTAGAAAAATTCATTCCCAAGAAGGAGATGTAGATGAAGAAAAAAGCCTTAACCTTGTCCGCTATTCTCGTCGTAATATTTTGTGCAAGCATAGCAAAAGCAGTAGAACCTTGGCCGGGGGAACCCTGGCAACAGTCAACCGTGCTCACATCGCTGGATTCCGATCTTCAAAACAACTTAAGTGGCGCGCACTGGAACGAAGCTACCAGAACGTTGTGGCTCTGCCTCAATGGCCCCGCAAAATTTTGGGCGCTGGTTGAAGATGGAAATGGTTCCTTCAAAGTTGACACTCAAAACGGAAGCCGTGCTGAGTGGACCGTTGTGGGCGACTTGGAAGGCATTACGCAAGTTGATTTGGAAGAGTCCTCAGTTTACGTGATGGATGAATCTCAAGGCACAATTAGAAAGTACTCTGTTTCCGCGCCTGGAGCTGCAGTGTTACAGCGTCAGTGGAACATTTCTCCACATATTCCCGTTTACAGTGGTGGAGCTGGGCCCGAGGGCATTGCCTTTGTTCCCGACAGCTCACTGCAGTTGAACGGTTTTGTGGATGCCAACGGCCAAGCCTACACCAGCCAAAATGGAATGGGCGGTTTGATGTTTGTGGCGCATCAACGTGGCGGAGCGGTGTATGCGTTTGATCTCGATGCCAACAGTAACACGTTTGATTTTGTGGGCGCATACAAAACTTCACGTACAGAAAGTAGCGGCTTGGAATTCGACCGCTCGAGTGGAAAAATGTATGTGTGGCATAACACCAATGGTAATTTTATCGAAGTGACAGACCTCACTTCTTTTGTTGGCGCAGACGGACAACGCCATTTCACCAGCATCAAAGAATACCAAGGGCCAAAAGGCGGAAACCTTGAGGGCATCGCGCTTACGCCAGCTTCGTCTGGAGAGAATTCATTTTTTACCACCGATGATGACAACCAAAATGGTGCAGCCCTTATGTGGTTTCAACATTTTGAACCAGAAGTTTTAGGCGCGGACACTTACAGCACCAACCAGCAAACACCTTTGGCAGTTGCACTTCCGGGCTTACTGCAAAATGATTTTGGTGTTGATACTGCAATGCTTGTAGATGAACCAATACACGGAAGCCTTCAAGATTTAAGTGCAGGTGATAGTTTTGATGGCTCATTTGTATATCAACCCAATCCGAGTTATGCCGGAAAAGATATTTTCACCTACGCTTCCGCAAATGGTGGTGAAGAAGTGAAAGTAGAAATTAATATTACGCCAGTGCAAACCTTAACGATTCCTATTGCAGCATCTGTGAATGATGTTGAAGAACGTGCTGATGGAAGCATGTATACCAACAGCAGCGATTTGGAATTGGTGAAAGAGAACACGGTTCAAACCGTTGGTTTGCGTTTTACGGGAGTAAATCTTCCAGCGAATGCAACGCTTTTGAAAGCCTATATTCAATTTACGACGGACGAAGTGAAAAATGAAGCTGCAGATTTAAAAATAGAAGCGGAAGCTGTAGCAAGTGCTGCTTCGTTCATCACAGAACGATACAATCTTTCTTCCAGACCTAGAACGGAAGCAAATGTTCAGTGGCAGCCGCAAACATGGTTGGCCATTAACGAAGCGGGTGAGAAGCAGCAAACATCAGACCTTCGTCCCTTGATTGAAGAGCTTCTTCAACAGCCAGGTTGGCAGCCAGGAAATAATATTGCTTTCATTATTTCCGGGAGTGGAAAAAGAGTTGCAAGATCATTTGATAAATCCCCAGGCATGGCGCCACGACTTGTGGTTGAATATGTAACTGACAGCGAACAGCCTGTTGAAGCGGCTTTGAGCTCGGTCGCTGTAAGAGTTTCATCTGATATGAATGATGTGGAAGAACGTGCCGATGGAAGCATGTATACCAACAGCAGCGATTTGGAACTTGTTACCGACGGCGGAGTTCAAACCGTGGGCATGCGTTTCGAATCTCTCAGCATTCCGGCTGGTGCTGAAATTGTGAGTGCCAGTATTCAGTTTACCGTGGATGAAGTTTCAAGTGTTGCCACGGAACTGAGCATCCAAGCTGAAGATGCAGCAAACGCAGCTGCGTTTGGCACCAATGTTCATAACGTAAGTAATCGTACACTTACTTCATCTGTAGTGGAGTGGTCGCCGGAAGCATGGACCATTGTTGGAGAAGCGGGCGATAAGCAAAAAACTCCAGACTTAAGTGCAATGGTTCAAGATATTGTCGATCGCAATGATTGGCAAAGTGGAAACGCAATGGTGTTTGTGATTACAGGCTCAGGAAAACGCACGGCTGAATCCTACAGAGGCAGTCCAGCTCAAGCACCACTCTTGCGCGTGGAGTTCAGAACGAATTAAGGTTTTGTGTTGAGGAAAGAGAAAAACAAAAACGCGAACTCACTTGGGTTCGCGTTTTTTTATTCAAGGCCTGAGAGGCTGATGTGTTTTATTTCTGTGGTCTCGCTTGTTCTTCTTGAAGCTCGCGTAAACTTTCAATGACGGTTGCAGAACTTAGCCCATGCCCTCTTAACGCGAATCTTTCAAGAAACCCAGCATCGTGAAGAAGAGGCCCTGCCACTTCAAGAAAAAGAGATCGTGCAAATGCAGAGCGTAGTGCAGCTCTTGCCATGAGGGGAAGAACAGGTGGTAAGTCAAAGGTGTGTTGAGCACCATCAGCAGTACGAAGAATTTGCATGTCTGTGTTTGAATACAGAACAGAAACCCATCCCGCTTTTTCAGGTACATAGAGAATGTGGCTAGATCTCCAGTCAGCTAATCCTCCAAATACTTGCCCTGGGTGATCTGTTGGATAGCGGCAGATTGCAGCTTTATTGAGTGCTGCATCAACAAGTCTCTCTGCAGGTCTGCCATATCGATCGGTAAGAGAAAAAGTTTTGGCGGCAGCAGAAATAGTTATTCCACGAAAAGCTGCGATTCGAAAAAGATCTGCAGCTACTACCCTGCTGCCTGTGCGGGCGTCATGGTTGGTAAAACAAGCTGAAGCTGCATTTGCGAGCCGAACAAGTGGGAAGGCTTGACGTGGACTAAACATGCGGTTTCTCCTTGTGATCATTCTTTCTAAGCCGGAGGCTTCTCCGATTGCAAGGGATAAAATGGGATAGTGCATTGCCAGCTCAAGTAAACATGGAAAGGCTTTGGTGTTTAAGTGGGAGAGGTGATGTTTTTGGAAACAGAACTTTTAAGCGAGCGAACTTTTTCTAGAGCGCGAGAGAAAAAATCCACTTCTTTTTCTTGTTGATCTTTCGGAAGGTCTTCATTTTTTTGTAAAGCCTCGATGATGGCTGTAAGTGTTTTTTCGTATCCGGAGAGAATAGCTTTTCGTGCAGCATCATCCATTGGTATTGTTTTTTTAAAAAAAGCTTGTTCAATTGTTTTTTGTCCTTTCACATTTTCTTCAAGTTTATCCAAGTCGAAAAGCGAATGAATAAATGAAGCAAGAAACTCATCGATGTTTGCATGAGAGTGTCCAAGATCCTTTGCTTGAAAGTAATGTGATTCGTTTATAAAAAAGAAGAATGCCTGATTTTCAAAGTTTAGAGCATAGTCTCCAAAGGCCGATCCACCAGCATGAAGTATTTCATCACGTTCTTTTCCTTTGTAGCCTAACAAGTCTACGAAGGCAGTTCTTATTTTGGGGTCCAGAGATAAGCGCCGGGAAAAAATATACTTATGAAGTGTCTCATGGGTAGCTACTGTTTGAAGATGTTTTGGGGAGCTATTTTTTATTATTTCATAATAGAAATGAATTTCACGATCTCCGTATGTTGCTGATGCATTATTCATTTTAAAGCTATTCAGTTTAAGATCTGTTGTTAATCCATCCACTAGTTTTTCATGCACCTCTCGAATTCCCTCAGTAATAGCACTTACCTTTTCTTGAAAGTGTTGTATTTGGCTCCAGCTGTGAGGGGCACTGGATAAGTCTGATACTCTTATAGTGTTTTGATTTGGGTCTACATTTCCCCAAGCATGATAAGTCGCTTGTCTTATTTGCATGTGGTAGAAGTGAGGATCATCAGACGCAGGATTCGGGAGGTTCATTGTAAAGAAAGGATCTGCTTGGTCGGAGATTGGCGCCCCGCGGTAGCTATATGAATTTGAAAACGTTCCTAACAAATAAACAAAAACATTTTCATTTTCATCGATACTGTTGTCGAACAAACTTTTTTTAGTTTCTTCATCTAAGCCTACAGCAGCTAACATATCAGGAAAAAGCATGGTGTAAGATCCTTGCCTATCTGAAAGTGCAATTCTGTCAGCGTCAAATTGTTTCGCCGCTTGTCCAAATGCAACATTGTTGAAGTTGGCATTTAATTTCTCTTTGGAAAAAACAACAACACCAGTGACCCAGCCATTTATTTCTAAGGTATTATTATGAGCGAGTTGATCGGGAGTGAGAAAAGCAGATCTTGGTTTACCATCATGGACAAACGTAATGTAGAGGCCTTTTATGTTTGTGAGAACTTGGCCCGAATCTTGATCTCTTCCTGTTTGACTAAGCCGGTATAAGAACTGGGTTTGTTGAGGTGGGCTCTCTTCATTTGGAATGCTGTTTCGCATCTTGGTAATCAACTTATGATCGAATAAAGTTTTTTCTACGCCGCGATATTCTTTTGGAGTCCAGAGCGTGTTTGTACTGGTAAGGTCGAACAGACCGTCACGATCTTTATCTACTTCACTCGTTTCAAGTCTTCCATCGCCATTGGCATCAAGCTTTTTCAAAAGCTCTTGAAGAGCCATGTTTTGTGTAAGTTTTTCCAGTTTTATGCCCATAAGATCAGATTTCTCCCAACCCCCTTTTATCGGTTGAAGCCATCCCAGAAGTTGCGTGAAATAAACCGACCCTGCGAATTCAAACGTCAAGTGCAAGAATCCATTTGGAGAGCTTCGTAAGGAGTCTTAAAATTCAAGCAC
>PCXC01000076.1 GCA_002796345.1 Deltaproteobacteria bacterium CG11_big_fil_rev_8_21_14_0_20_42_23
CAAACGCCCTTTTTTCAACAACACCAAACCGTAAACCACTCTCATTACTCACTTCGATGTGCTCATGGAGGGTTTTTCAGGGGGGACTAAAGTAAATCAAGAAGGTGATGGATATGAAGGTGACACTACCGACAATGATTCCGATCCAGGTGGAGAAGGTAATGATAAAGGAGTTATAGAAAAAATATTCGATGACTTCACAGAAACACTTGTAGCAGATCTCGTAGGACCAGGCACTGACGAAGCAGACACCGCAGTAGAAGGCGAAGACGGCGAGAAGCAGAAGGATGAAGATGAAAGAGAATCAGGAAGCATATCTGTAACAGGACATAATGTAGGAGGAATTGGACCTATGCATATGGCTATAGAGTATACCGATGAGGCTGGAAAAACAAGCACACTCAGCGCAGGCCCGGAAGGAGGGAAGTTGGTTAGTGAGCCGAATCGCGCCTCAGATGCTCCTGAGAAGAATTCTACTATTGGTCGAGTTACACCACCAGAAGGAGTAACCACTAACGATTACATAAATGAATTGCGAAGGGCGGATGGAAAGTACTGTGACTGTGCAGATTATGATCTTTTTCCTGGTGTCTCTGACAGTTATAATTCGAATAGTTATGTGCGTGGATTAATTGAAGCTACAGGAGGTAAAGCTTCTGTAAATTTTGGAAATTATTATGGTGGAAATGACCCATTACCAGAACGTTATTTTAAATAGGGGTAAATATGAAAATTATTTTAGTTATATTGATCTTACTTACTATTAGCTTTGGTTTTGTGTTTAACTTTTATGAATATAAATATATTTCACTGGAAAATATTCCTGAGATTCAAATTTTATCATATGGAAAATCTGAATTATCACATCTTCAATTGAGCAATGAAATGCCAATTCGTTACAAATTAATTAGAGAAAAATATATTTTGATATTTGAGGTAGACAAAAAAAATCATTGGCCATCAATACTTGTTGGCTCAATGTCCCTGAATGGCGATGAGTTAATTATTGAAGATGTTAAAGTAGGATATTGTGGTGGTTTTGATGATGAAGTTATTCCATATAAAATGGATAACTTGAAAGCTTTGAGATATGTGTGGTCTCCTGCTTATAGGAAAAATTGTTCTGTAAAAAATAATCAAGAATACCTTCCAGATCAAATAATTAAGTTTAAGGTACAGAATAGAAACGGGGATCTTTTTGGAACAGAAGAACTACCTTTTTCTTTAATATCTAACGGGATTTATTACGAAATAGATGGGCTTTGAAAACTTAAAAAAATAAAAACTATCAGAAAGTGATAGATTGATTCTTGTGATTTACATTTCCATAATTCTTATAACCTTATCACTACTAATGTTTGTGTTTGGCATCTTATTATTTAAAGATAATCTGAAGTTATATTTCCATCTTAATCACAACTATCATGAAAGATGGAAAGAGTTAACTTCTCTCTTTGGTTTATATGGAAGTAGTAATCCATTTAAATGGTTCCCGTATATTTACAATGATCTTGATAATTCAGACTTTGTAATACTCAAACTTAAGAGAAATTTAAGAAGGAATTTTAAAATTTTTCTTCTTCTTTTTTCAGTCATTATACTTTTTCTATTCTTTTAATTTTTCTTACATTTTATAACGAATACCATCTAAGGCAACGAAGTGACATTATATACTGGTTTTTCTGCAAACAGAATCTGAATAAATTTCTAAAAGAAAAGGCGTTGATGAAAGAAAAATGGTGATGCAATTTATACTACTACAACGCCAGGTACTACGACCCAACACTTGGCAGATTCATCCAAGCCGATGCAATCATCGCAGACTTATTTGCACCACAAAATATTAATCCATACACATACGTACTGAACAATCCGTTGAAGTACACGGATCCGACGGGATATTTTGTGAATGGCCCTGAAGATGAATCTGTTTTTGTCCCGAATGACGCAAACAATTGTAGAGACGCATTGCAATGCGTCTCTACGGATGCTTCGTTCGGGACAAGAAAGAACATTGTCCGAGGAGGCCCTTCACATTCGTTCAAGGTGACGACAAATCAATACGGAATAGTGGGTGCCAGCAAGTTTTGTTAATAATTTCAATTATTTGCAGAAATATTACTCTTAGTACGGGTGTTTGTTTTTTAACTAGGTGTCAAAAAAGATAGCAAGATTATTTGACACCTGGTTAAAAAAGTAGCATCATTAGAACATGAAAAAAATCACAAAAAAGCGATATCTTTCTGATCAAGTTAAAGCAGATCTTGATCGAAAAATGGTTTTCCTTGGAGGACCTCGTCAAGTTGGAAAAACAACATTGGCGCTTCAGTTATTGAACAAATCGAAACATGGCTATCTGAATTGGGATGTTGCGGAAGATCGAGAGGCGATTTTAAAACGTGCTCTTCCTGATTCTTCCTGTTGGGTTTTTGATGAGATTCACAAATATCGTATGTGGCGAAATTATTTGAAGGGAATATATGACAAACACCATCAGGAAAGAAAAATTTTAGTCACTGGTTCTGCCAGACTTGATCTTTACCGTCGAGGAGGAGATTCGTTGCAAGGAAGATATCACTATTTACGTTTATATCCCTTGTCTTTTGCAGAATTAAAAATGAAATCTTCAAATGATGTAATAGAATTGCTAAAATTAGGAGGATTTCCAGAACCTTTTTTTTCAGGTTCCGATATTCAAGCAAAAAGATGGCAGCGCGAATATAGAACACGTCTTATTCAAGAAGATGTTGTATCACTCGAGCAACTTCATGATTTAGGGAATTTAGAATTGTTGATGTTACGTTTGCCAGAACTAGTGGGTTCACCATTATCCATTAATGCACTTCGTGAAGATTTACAGGTTAGTCATAAAACGCTCTCTAATTGGATCAACATTTTAGAGAGATTGTATGCTCTTTTTCGCTTATCTCCCTTTGGCAGTTCTAAAATTCGTGCAATCAAAAAGGAGCAAAAGCACTATCACATGGATTGGACATTAATAGAAGAAGAGGGAAGCCGTTTTGAAAACATGATAGCACTTCATCTCTTAAAATGGGTGCATTATAAACAAGATACTGAAGGGGCTGATTTGGAACTGTGTTATTTTCGAGATGTTGACGGTCGTGAAGTAGATTTTATTGTGCAAGAAAAGAAAAAACCACTTTTGGCTATTGAATGTAAATTTTCTGATGCGCCAATTGCAAAGGGATTATCTTATTTCAAATCCAAATTTCCTGAATGCGATACATGGCAGTTATCTGCAGTTGGAACAAAAGATTATGTGTCTGGAGACAAGATCCGAGTGGCTCCTTGTCATCGGTTTTTGGGAGAGTTAGTGTAAGAAGCTCTACTATCCAACGCTTGGCAGATCCGCCGGCACCTTGCCGGCAGGAAAGGACGAGCAATCTCCTCTCCAAAATCCATCATTTCGAACAAAAATTGTTTGAGAAGTTGAACCTGCTGAAAACTAAACATATCTTAGCTTGAAACTGGCTCTAAAAAAGCCTATTCTGCTGCAGGTTATGAAGGTGGCTATGATAATGCTAGAAAAAATGACCTGGGAAGAAATCAAAAAACTTTATCCTGGTGAGTGGGTTGCTATTGTAAATCACACAGGTGATACGAGTGCTCCATATGGAAACATACAAGGTGATGTTTTGTTTCACGAACAAGATGAAGGTCGTTTTACAGAACAGTTAAGGCAAGTAACCTTGGAGCAAACAATTGATATTCGATTTACAGGGAATATCCTTCCTGACAATCCAGTGGGACCCATTCTATGGCAGATTTCAAATACGAACTCTTAAAAGGGGTTCCTTTTCTTACGGCAATAATTACAGGAAAGCACCTTCAATTTTCAGGAAGATTTATTGTTGATACAGGAGCTGCAATGACAATAATTCGCACTCCAAGAATTGATGCTCTTGGTTACTCAGCAAATGAGGCTCTTCGGGTTTTTAATGTTGAATCGGTTATTGGAAAAGAAAAAGGATATACTATTAGGATAAAAAAGTTTGAGATTTTTAATAAATATTTCGATGATTTTGAAGTTGCAGCGCTAGATCTTCCTTCTCATTATCACATTGATGGACTTATTGGTATGAATGTTCTTGGTCAGTTTGATTGGTGCATGCATCCAAAGGAAGATATTATTTCATTAAGATAATATTTTTTTAACACAATCCAACAAAGAGACGAAGTGGGAAAGTGTCAATGAAAATCACATTTTTAAAATTTCTTGTTTTTATACTTTCCTGCTCTCTATACTCTTGTGCTCAAAATCAGATGATTACTTCTTCGTATGGAAGTGCACATTATACAGCGGAGCAAAAGAAAGAACTTAATAAATATGGAAATGAAGTAAGAAAACAAATTGTCGCTCATTGGGAAATTCCCAGTAATGATAGTGATGTGTTGAGTTTGTTAACTGCAAAAGTAAGCGTAAATATTAATCGTGCTGGTGAAATAACAAAAATGAATTTAGTTCATTCCTCAGGCAAGCTGGACTTCGATGAATCTTGTCTGCAAGCCATCAAAAAAATAAAAACTCTTCCGCTTCCTCCCAAACATTTAGAAAAAGAAGCTTTTGAGGAAGGGTTTATCATCTTATTCAATCCAATCTGATAGAGAGACCAAAGTATTCCTCACACCCAACCCCAACAAAGCACTTAAAACCCAATACTTAGCCCAGTATGCATCAAGAAGGTTCTTAAGCCTTTTTCTTTACTTCTAAAAAACTTCATAAAAACAGTAACTTCCAGTTGACACGTTGCGTAAAATCATATTTCTTGGCGTGTCGCATAAACGGGTTTTTGAAAATTTGCCATGAAAATACAGGAGATTGCCTATGAAGAAGATGAACCGTTGGTCTACGTTTACGAACTTTTTTCTTTTGTTTCTCCTCTTTCTCACTTCATGTGGCGGCACACAATCTCAAAAGGGAACACTCTCCACAACAACGGAGATACCAGATGACAGTTCTTTTTCCGAAGCATCTGTAGAAATTCCCGGACTTCGAACAGCTTCCTCAATTACCTACGAAAACAAAGACGGAAGCAGAACCACAGAGTTTAGTTCCGCGCCGGTCTATTACCTCAAAGGTGATGCGTGGCAGGATATCGATACCACGCTGAGTTCTGATATTGAAGATGATGACTTTGATCTTGGAGTTGAAAAATCTGAGCTCAAAGTTTTTTTCAAAGACACTGCAAGCAACGCCAACTTTATTACGCGCGCTTTAAACCTAGATACTGACACCTCTCCTTATGTGATGAAATTTATGGCAGGTGAGAGTGCTTTGTTGTGGCAATCCGAAAAAATGAGTATCGTGGATAAAGACGAAAAAGCTCTTTACGAAGAGAATGCTGTTCGTGCTGAGCGAAAAAATAGTGAAAACCAAATCTCATACGTAAATGTTTTTCAGAATGTTGACGAAAACTATATCGTTCTTCCCGAAAGTATTAAGCACAATGTTATCCTCAAGCAGAAATTTGACGATTTTTCAGATGCCAGCAAAGTCTTGCATACTGGAACGCTAAGCCTTCCACCAGAATTTGAAGTAATGGCAGATGAAACCTATCTTCAACCCGAAGAAAGTGTTGAAGCAAAATCATTCAAAATAAAAAAAGATGGAACAGAAAAATGGTATTATTTTTCAGCGCCTAGCATGTTCGAGCAAGATGGTGATGAAGAAATTCAAGGAACCTATAAACTTGAACGAACGCGCGAAGCCCTTCGCATCAGCATTCAGTTTGATTACGCTTGGATCCAAGATGCCAAACGCATTTTTCCGCTTGTGCTCGATCCTTCGGTGACACTTGAATCGAGCACGGCAAGTAGAACGGGTTACATCTATGGTAATGCCGGATCAAAAACGAGATCTTATTCTTCATCAGTCGGTATGAAAATTGGGGGAGCAAACGGAAATGTAAATTATTATCGCGGGTATGCCGAATGGGATATCAGCGCTATAGCAGATGCCACTTCCATTTCATCAGCTATTGTAAGGCTTCGTGATAGAGTGTGGAACGATGTCAGTGGCGATGGTTCTATGTCTACGAAGATCATAGAAATGAGTTTGCGGCCAACATCTTCAACTCCACAGCAAGTTTATGATGATATTAGTGACGGTCGTGATTACGGCTATATTCAATGGTTTGGAAAGAACACGACAAAAGATTTTACTTTCGATGCGACAGAACGCAGCCACGTTTTTAACAAACGCGGATTGGGTTGGTTTGCCATTGGCCTTCGTCTTTACAACGGAGTAGGTGACGACGCTGATAGTGTTTGGCTTCATACCAACACCACAAGCTCAACGTATCGTCCTAAACTCATTGTTACTTATGCAGCTCCTACAGATGGTGCCAGTTTTGTGACTGAAACAATACCTGATGGAACAGACCTTGAGGTAAACACAAACTTTACAAAAACGTGGACACTTCGCAATTCTGGTCAGACTACGTGGAACAATACTTACTGCCTTCATTATGCAAGTGATAATGTTGCTGGAACTTTAAGCACTAGTCAAAATCCTGTGTGTGTTCAAGGAACGGTTGCGCCAGGAAACAACTATATTTTTAGTGTTTCCATGCGCACACCTGCAAGTGCGCAAGCCAACGCAAGAGAAGATTGGTCATTTAAAAGAAACGGAACCACTATTCAAGTGAGTGCTTCGAATACCGTTTATGTTTTGATTGATGTGACAGCGCCTGCGCCGTTTCCGGCACCTGGCTTAGTAAGTCCTGCTAATGGGGCAACAGCTATTTCACGAACCGCGCGTTTGGATTGGAACAGCATCAACGGAGCGACAAATTATCGCGTGCAAGTAAGTACTTCAAGTGCGTTCAACAGTTTTCTCATCGACCATGCTGATGGAAATTCATATTACGATATGCAGCAGAATGATAATCTTCAGAGAAATACGTTATATTACTGGAGAGCCAGAGCTGGCTCAGCGGACAGAGGCGGAGAGTGGTCGGTTACGCGTAATTTTAGAACAGAAAATCTTACTGCTAGTTTTGTGAGTGAAACCTATCCTGATAATAATGTGGATGGAGCAGATGTTTTGGCCAACACTAACTTTACCAAAACATGGACCATTCAAAATACCGGAAACAGTACATGGACAAGCAGTCATTGCATTCACTTCTTGGGAACAAATGTTCCGGGTGGAAATCCTCTGAGCCAAAATACAAATGCCACCTGTATTGTGGGAAGTGTTGCGCCTAATAACAACTACACCTTTAGTGTTCCCATGCGCACACCCGCAAGTGGAACGGGTTTGCGAGATCGTTGGCAATTGCGCGATGGTTTCAATCAAAGCATTTTAGTGGATGGCTCGAATGAAATTTGGGCACTCATCGATGTTATTGCAGATCCATGCGGAACTGCTGGTGCAAGTTTGACCGTTACTTCACCAAATGGTGGAGAAAATTTACGCATTGGAAATAACTACACCGTTACCTGGAATGAGGTGGGAAATATTCAGCAGCTTCATATTCATCTCTATAAAGGGGCGAATGTTGTTTATGGCTTGAGCAATAATGCACCAAACAACGGTTCCTTTAATTTCTCCTTACAAGCAGACACTGTTCCGGGAAATGACTACCGCATTGGAATGTCAAACCTCCATGCCAATGGTGCTTGTGATGGAACGATTTACGATTTCTCCAATAATAATTTTACCGTATCTGCAGCACCATCAGCGCCAGTGCTTACTGCGCCTGCAAATGCGGTCAGTAATGTTTCTCGCACCGTTCGTTTAGACTGGAATGCTGCTTCAGGAGCCACAAGCTATAGAGTTCAAGCGAGTACCACGAATAACTTTTCAGCATTAGTTGTAAATGAACTTACTCCTTCAAACCAAACGCACTTTGATGTTCCTGCAAATAGATTTTCTTATGATACGCAATATTATTGGCGAGCACGAGGAGAAGACGCTTTAAGTGCTGGAGCATGGTCGGCCACTCGAAATTTCACCACCGAACAAGAGTTGCAACTTACAGCAGCGCTTGAGAGTGAATCTCATCAAGATGGAACAAGCGTAAATCCGCGCCAAAATTTCACCAAGCGTTGGACACTTCGTAACAACGGAGAAGTAACGTGGAACAGTAACTATGTGCTTCGTTATGTAAGTGGACCTATGAGCAACAGCCATGTGGATATTCCTTTGGGAACAAATGTTGCGCCTAATCAAACAAAGTCTTTCTACGTTTCGATGACCGCACCATTAAGTGGCCAAAATATTCAAGATGATTGGCAACTGCGCAGTGATACTGGAGGCGTTGTTCCTGTTGGTGGGTCGCAAACCGTTTGGGCACGAGTAAATGTGGCGGCAAATGATTCTGCAGAGTGGGTGGGCGAAACTATTCCGGATGACAGCGCACCGTTTACTCCAGGACAATCATTCACCAAAACGTGGACCATAAAAAACAGAAGTTCAGTCGCGTGGAACAGTGATTATTTCCTACGCCGCCGCGCAGTTGTAACTGAATTGAGTCAACAAAACACTCTTCCTATTTCGGGAAGTGTTGCGGTTGGTTCCAATTTTGTTTTCTCGGTAAATATGAGAGCTCCGCAACAAGCTGGTACCTATCGTGAAGAATGGGAACTTGTTGGACCAAGCGGAAGTGTGATTCAAATCCGCGGGGCTGATAATTCTTGGTCTACAGATAAAATTTGGGCAAACATTTCGGTTGCTGTTCCCGAAACGCCGCCAGATGGATTGCCTACTACAAACAGCTCCAATCCTACGTATGCCGAGATCAACCAAGAACTTTTGGCTCAAGCTGCAGCACATAATATTCCGCCTAATATTTTACAGACGGTTGCGTTTCAAGAGTCTAAGTGGAGACAGTTTCGAGACAGTAATAGTTCCGGATTATTCCATTGCGGAACAGCTCTTCCATGGAGTGCAGGTGATATTGTTTATGGATATGATTTTAATCCAAACGATTGTCCTAACATCATCAGTGTTGGTATAGGTCTTATGCAAATTACTATTCCCGTTACGAATACGGTGAATAATATTCAAAATGGAATCAACTGGGGTGATGCTACTTTGCACCAACAAGTTTCAGGAAACTGGCGAACCAATATTGAAAAGGCTATCGAAAAACTTAATGCCAGGTGGATGGAAAACATAGATTATCCAGGAGCAGCTGGATGCGATATCGACAAGCGTGTTATTGAAAACTGGTATTATCCCATTGCTTGGTACAATGGGCAGGGAGGTATTGATGGTGCATATGGTTATGTGAGAGACATCTATTCTTATATGCGCGGAGATACGTTTACAAATGCGCATGTAAGTCCCTATCTTACAACCCTTGCAAACATTGGTTCTCCTCAAGATATACCGGGTTACAGTGAAGTGATTTTTGAGAATGGCAATCAGCCTTATTCACTTGCTGAGCTTGTAGATAACGGTGGACGTATTCATCGTTGGACAGGTGGAAACAATTACAATGATGTAACCGATCTTGTTTCATCAGGAAACTGTGAATCAGGAACGGCAAATAATCTTTCCATTCCTTCTCAAGTGAAAGGACTCACGCTTACGCAAAATGGTGGTACGGTAAACTTTGAATGGAACGAAAATCCGCAAGATGAGACTGTTCAAGGCTATTATCTCTATACTCAAACCGTTGACGCAAACGGAACTCCGCAAGGAAATGAAGTTCGCTTCGGGCCAATCCAAGGTTCGGGTGTCAGTCAAAATCTTGCAGCTGGTCGTTATCGTTTCCAAGTAGCAGCTCTCAATGCTGCTGGAACTGGAACGCGTTCTAAGTCTTATCTCTTCAGTGTTGAAGCGGTTCAAGCGGGATTAGCTCAAGTGCAAGGTGTAACAACAGATGTTGATGATCATGATGTGCGCATTACCTGGAATGCTGTTGGCAATGCAAATAAATATCTCCTCGTATGGAAAACTACTGGATTTGCTGGCATTCCTCTAACAGGTTCGGCTGAAACAGACAGTACGACTTACTCCAAAGAAAATGCAAGCGAAGGGTCATTCCGTATCCAAGTAAAGGCCTGCAAAGAAGCTCCGTGGTATGATGTGTTTACGAAGGACGAATGTGGAGCATGGTCAGATGAAATTCAATTTAATGTTCCAGAAGCAAACTTCGACATTGCATGTACTGAGCTTCACAATAACAACATGGTTATGTCGAAGAGAATTGCTGTAAATGATATCAATAACTATTGTTTCAAGCTCCCCGCAAACGTTGATGTAGTAACAGTTCAGATGGGTGGGAAGGGATTAGTATATCCGAAGGATGCAGATCTTTATCTAAAACAAGGATCGCCGATTGCAGCAAATGAAATAGGACCTCGTCTTCCATGTCCTGATCCAGACGTCAAAAAACGTGATACAGATTGTTATCGAGATAGCATTAATCCTATTTTCATTGCGCCAGCTCATGGAAGTTCATTTGAATCTGTAACTTTATATAATCCTCCAGCTGGAAAGTACTATGTGGCTGTCCATGGAAGTTCGAGTATGAATCGGATAGTTGGCGATGATAAAAGTTTGAATTACTTTATTAAACTCCATTATCATGGCGTAGCTCGCGAAGGACTTCCAAATGGGTTTGTTCTAAATAGAAATGGACCATCAAATGTGTTTAGCCCAGTTAATCCAGATGCAGGTGATTGGTGGTCAGTTGAACGAACTTGTGCAAGCAATTGGCAATTAGCGCAAGACGCAGGATGGGGACCGTGCAATCCTACAGTCACAATTAATGGTTCAAGTGGTATAGGTGTAGTAACAGCAACTCAAGCTGGGCAAAATAATCTTTCTTGTTATTCAAACTGTCGAAGTAATCATCACGATAAAGGAGATTGGGATTCAAGAGATTTCAATCTTTCAGATGGTACTGATAATGGTGAGAATTTATATGCAGCTCTTTCAGGAACAGTTATTTTTAAGGGAAGTAATGGGGGTTATGGTCAAGAAGTAGTGATTCAATCCGATATCGATGCAAACTTTGCTGTACGTTATGCTCATATGAAATCGTGGGCAAACAATTTGGAAGTAGGTCAACATATAGATGCTGGAACCTTGATTGGTCAAATTGGTGGAACAGGTGGCTATAAACCTCACTTGCATTTTAACCTCCATAAAAACATCGCACTTAACACTGCGAGTGGAACTCCAATGAATCAAGAGGGACTCAATACAAGCTTGCGTGGTGGAATGCATTCATCAACATTCTATTCAGCCTTTGTTCCACTTGATATAAATGACTATCTTGATCTTCCTTCAAATGGCAGTAAAACCTGGACCATTGTGGAATCACGTTGTCCGGTTGATCTCAGCGTAACCGATAGCCAAGGAAGAAAAGTGGGCAAGGGTGCGTTTGGCACAATGGACCTCGAGATTCCAGAAGTTGAATATTACACCGTTCATGCTGGAGTGGATGAGTACGAACTCTTAGCACTTCCAAATGTAAATGTAGGAAATGATTATCAAGTGAATATTGTGGGCGCGGGAGATGGCGAATTTAACGTTGCTATTTCTTCACCAGATGCTCCACCTCAACACATTGATAACCTTGCTTATCTTGGTGAACGTGTAAGTCCGGAAATTAGCGCAAAGCTAAATATTGCTTCGCTAAATAGTTCTCGTCCATTAATGATTCAAAATGAAAATGGTGCTTATATTCCAGAACTCAACTTCGATGAAGATGATGC
This sequence comes from Deltaproteobacteria bacterium CG11_big_fil_rev_8_21_14_0_20_42_23, assembly GCA_002796345.1. Taxonomy (NCBI): domain Bacteria; class Deltaproteobacteria; species Deltaproteobacteria bacterium CG11_big_fil_rev_8_21_14_0_20_42_23. Next base: position 11,698 of record PCXC01000076.1, read on the forward strand.
TGCACAATATAATGCTCCAGCTCCTCAGATTGAAAATATTTCCAGCCGAGTTCTTTCTCGTGGTGGAAGCTTGATTATTACCGGAACAAACTTGGGTGGTTTGGCCAATGCACTTTCTGGAGAAGTAGACCTCATTCAAAATCATGATATTTATCGACCGTTCAAAATTCAATCATGGCAGCAAAATCAGATAGTGCTTGATTTTGAGGTCGATGTTCCATTTGGAGAGTATCAACTTCGTTTGATGGTGTATCCATCACGTCTTCTCTCAAATAAAATTGTCGTTGATGTGATTGATGGCGCATCTACTCCTGTGCTTGAGAAATTATCTACTCCTTATGCGCTTGCAGATAGAGATGGAAATAGGCTTGAGCTTTCAGGAAGAAATTTTGCAGGTGCTGCAAGTGTTCGCATCGGAAATCAAAACCTTCAAGATACCTATGTAGCATCGCAAGGTTTTATTCATGGAACACTTCCAAGATTTGCTGTTGGAACATATAACGTCGTTGTGAATAATGGCAATGGTCGTCAATCTGCGCAGATTCATCAAATACAGTACATAGATCCAAATGGTGATCTCGATAGTGATGGTATTTTGAATCAAGTTGAACTTCTTAACGGAACGAATCCTGGAAACATCGATACCGATGGCGATGGCGTGAAAGATGGTGTTGATGATCTTCCAACCGATGAAAGTGAATCTGTTGATACCGATGGGGATGGTATTGGAAATAATGCAGATACCGACGACGACAACGATGGTGTCAATGATACGCAAGATCTTTGTCCACTTGTGAGCGATCCGAACCAAAGCAATGTTGATGGTGATGCTGCGGGTGATGTATGCGATGAAGATGCCGATAATGATGGCGTGCTCAATCAACTTGATGCCTTCCCGCTTAATGCAAATGAATCACTTGATACCGATGAAGATGGCATTGGAAACAATGCCGATCTTGATGATGACAACGATGGTGTGAACGATGCGCAAGATGCATTTCCCTACAATTCAAACGAGACAGCAGACACCGATGGCGACGGCATTGGCAACAATGCAGATACCGATCGTGATAACGATGGGGTTGACAATGTAAACGATGCCTTCCCGCTTGATCCAAATGAATCGGCAGATACCGACAACGATGGCATTGGCGACAACGTCGATCTTTGTGCTGATACGCAAGGTTTGGCCGGTGCCGATGGCTGCGCTGCAAATCAGTCTCCGTTGCTTATCGATGGAAGTATGGAAGCTGCAAACCTAGATGCATGGCCAGCTAGCGGGAATCCGGTAGTGAGAGAAAAAACAAATGCTGAAGCTGAAAGTGGTGTGCAAAGTTTACACCTTAGCACTGTTGGTGCTGCAAATGCTGGTGTAAGACAAAACAATATTCCAGTGGAAGCTGGAAAGTGGTACGAATTTTCCTTCAGCTATCAATTGCTTCAAGGCCAAATTAAACCTGTGCTTGTTACAAGTGGCAGTGCAGACTTCGAAGGATTACTTCCACTTATTAGTAACACTGAAAATGGATGGCAGACCTACACCAGACAATTCCAAATTCCTCTCAACTTTGTGGGAGAGCTTGGCGTTCTTATCACCGCAGTTAATGCAGATGTTTATCTTGATGAGATAAACATTCGCAGCATTCCAGGGCCGCGACTTGTACTCGATGGAAACATGGAAGAAGAGGGCGTTGGCGCTTGGAATTCTTACGGTAGTCCGGCGCAAAAGCTGAAAACAGCTGAAAAATCTTTAAGCGGAGTTCAGAGTCTCTACCTCGATACCGAAGGTGCAGGTGGTGGAGTGCAGCAGTTGGATATTCCACTTGAAGCGGGTGAATGGTATGAATATTCTTTCCACTATCAATTGCAGCAAGGTGAAATAAGAACTTTACTTGGCATCAATTCTTCAAACATCGACTTTGAGAATGCGCTTGCCATCATCACCAACCAGAGCAATACGTGGCAGACCTACACCAGACAATTTCAAGTGCCTGCAGATTATGCGGGTGGATTGCGCTTTGTTATCAACACCAAAAATGCACGTGTCTATTTGGATGATGTGAGCATCACGCCAATTGCGGGTCCAGACATTGTGCTCGACGGCAACATGGAAGCGGTAGGTGTTGGTTCATGGTCATCTTACGGCAGTCCTGCGACGAAAGAAAAAACTGCAGTTGAATTTGCGGATGGTCAGCATAGCTTGCACATCAGCACGTTGGGTTCAGCAGGCGGAGTTCAACAGCTTGATCTTCCGGTTGAAGCGGGTCAGTGGTACGAATATTCTTTCCAGTACCTCATGAAAAAAGGTGAAATAAAACCTCTATTGGGAATCAATTCGTCAAACACCGATTTCGAAGGCAACGGAGCAGTGCTTCGTGATCAAAGTGGAACTTGGAAGTCATATGTGCGGCAATTCCAGGTTCCAGCTGGTTTTGCGGGTGGCTTACGATTAGTGATTAATACTCGGGATGCCGATCTCTATCTTGATGCTGTTCGAATCATCCCCATTGCAAACCCACTTACCATTCTTGATGGTGACATGGAATCAGATACCTTAAGTGCTTGGCAAGCTTATGCAAGCCCGGCTCTTTTAGAAAAAGTTTCAGATTCTGTGCACGGTGGAAGCCGTAGTTTGTACATACAAACTCCTGATGCAACTGGGCGAAATCAAGGTGGTGTGCAGCAGCTGCAGGTCAACGTTGAACCAGGGCGTCGTTATCGTTTTTCTTTCTGGTACAAGTCTCACGGAATGTCTCTTCCTCGGCTTGGAGCGGGAGATTCAAACAATGACTTCGAGTTTGTAGGTTGGGATGAAAATGGACAGCCATTGTATCCTGTGTTTACAAGGTCGGCAGCAGGGTGGACCTATTATGAACGAGAATTTATAGCACCAGATACCGATGACTTCCGTGCCGTCTTTATTGTTTATGATGGAGAAGTATCACTGGATGGGCAAAGCTATATCGAATATGAGTTTGGCCAACTTTGGTTGGATGACGTTCAGATTACACCCTTGAATTAGTCTCATAAGAACACGTTAAAAGGGGGAGCATGCTCAAACATGCTCCCTTTTTTGTGTGTGTTCGGTGAACATGTTCAGTATTTCGAACAGAAAACGAAAATAAGTGCAGGTTTTCGGATCATTGCCAAAAAAAAGTCAGGAAAAGATTGTTCTCTTCCTAAAAATAAGTAGCTTCGGCAAAGCTGCTTATTACAAGGCTTTGCGGACTACCATTAGAAAAAAGTTAGAAAGTGAGAAAACCATGCAATCTCTTTGTTCCCTTTTCCGTAACAGTATTTTGTCCCTCATTCTGCTCACTCCCTTTTTGCTCAGCGCCTGTAGTGGTGGATCTTCAGAGGGGAGTGCGAATACATCCGCGTCAGCATCAGCTGGAAAGTACGCTTCAGTTAAGCGAGCAAAGGTTGATTATGAACACAGGGGAGTTTTGTATGCTTTTCTAAATTCAGCTCGAACACGAGAAATTGTTTTGATCATGCCATTTTATAAATCATACCCTGGCGAACAGTTTGAGCTTGGTACAAACGATGTTGATGATGAAAGCAATTACGGCAAAGGCATTCTTTTTATGCATGAATTTGAGCCAAATAAAAATGGAAATATTACTTTTAATGATATTCCATCTGAAAAGTTTAGCCTTACGGGTTCCTGGATTTCCACATCAGGAATGGTTGACGTTGAAGAAGCTGGAATTAAAAATGGGGATAAGCTCAAAGGTCTCATTCATGAAGTAGATTTTGTTCAGTTTGATCTCAAAACGAACAAACCACTTTTAGATGGTAAAGTGAACAGTTTGTCCGAAGAAGAATTTTCTGCAGAAATTAGTGAGGGTGGAATCGATGATATTGTAATTACAAATCTGGATAAACTTTCAGGTACACTAGGAACTCAAGTAAGGATGAGAGCACACAATCTTCCGTCAGAAGTGAAAGTTCGTTTCGAAGCTTGTGCAGACGAAATGCCAACTGAAATAATGGATGAATATAATTTTACTGTAAACGTTACTAGCTATTGTTCAGATGCACGTTTTCACGTTGAAGATAAATCTGATCAAACTAATTTTTATACGCTTGGTTTAGCATTCAAGTTTGATAAACTTCCTCAACACACGACAACGGAAATTTCATCGGTCGCAGAGAATGCAGTGTTTGATAAAGCTGTCTATGATGCCGCCAGCGGAAACCTTTACATTCACTATCAAGACAGCGAAAAAATCTTGGTTTATTCTTCACTTCAATCTGGTTTTCTTCAGAGCATTTCGCTTCCTCATGCTGCACGCACGTTTGATCTTGCTTTCGACAAACCCTACATTCTTATTTCAAAAGAAAATCAACTTTTTCTTTTAGACAGCAACTTTGAAGTATTCAAAACCTGGACAGTGGAAGGTGACAACATTTTGGATATTGCGATTACTGCAAATAAAGAAGCTCTTATTTTATCTGGCGAATCGCAAGACAGCAAAAATCTTCATCTTGTTTCGTTAAGTTTTGATGATCAAGAACTCAAAAATGTTGAAGAACTTTCAAGTTTTAGTTTAGCAAAAGATCCAAGAGGTGAAGTGAAGTTTCAAGTGAGAAAAGATAGAAAAGCAGTTCTTATTTCAGATGCTGAAAAAAGTTTTTCTAAAGTAGTAAGTCTAAATGAAGATGGAAACTGGAAAAACTACAACTCAGATCTCCTTCCGTTGAACACGGTATTGTTGATGCATCCCAACAAAGACGAATTATTTACAGATGAAGCTGTAGTTGATTATGAGCACAAAGTTATCTCGGATCTTGCGATCAAAAAACTTCTCCCAGCTTTAGGTGCCGATGCACAAGTGGTGGGAAATATTGATGCCGATGGCAATGTGGTACTTGCCGCAAACAAATACTTTGAAGTGTACAGCTCTGACAGTGAACGTCTTTTCACGTCCATGTTGGGAGATTACGAATCTGATGCAGCAGCATTTGGGCCAGTTCGCTTTGTGGGATTTGCACAAGATGAAACGCAGCTTCTTGTGTTAACGCAACATAGAGTATTTGAATACTACTACCCAGAAATTCAAGCTGAACTCTCGGAGTAGTTCTGTAAGTTTTTCTGAGAAGAAAGGCTGAAAACTATTGATTGTTCAGCATATTTTTGGCAAATACCTTGCTTATGCCGAATGAAAACCGGAAGCAAATTACAGAGCATTTGCACAACTTGAATGGTGGTCTTTCCGTTGTGAAGAGTTTTATTTTCCACCTTGATTCTTGCTCGCTTGAAGGTGAATTACGCGAACTTCACGAAGCGGCGAAGAGAAATCTAGAGCATTCCATTCGTACCACAAAAGAACTTTCACATCTCATCCAGTACCTCGACAAGCTTTAGTGGTGAAAGCAGCGTAACCACGTGACCTGCCGGTTACAGGCAGGGGATCTAGTAATTCAAACATTGTGCCGTCATCCTGAGAGTAACGAAGGATCTCCTCTGACAATTTGTAATTGTGAATCACCTGAGGAGATTGCCACGTCGTTTAACAACACTCCTCGCAAAGACAGCAAATTGGTCGAATTACTGGATTTCCGTTTCCCTCCAAAAACATTGGCGGGCGGGAGGGTATGAGAATGACAGCTAAAATCGTGCTTGGAGTTGTTTGAAGTGCTCGCTTACTTCAGGGACTTCAGGGACTTCATGTGTGAGGGATTTGAGGGTTGCTAATAAACCTTCTGCATTTTTTTTGCGGTCACTTTCAAGATAAATTTCAACCAAGGTTCCATATAAGCTATAGCGCATATTTGCCGAAAGGTGTTCATGGTTGTCGTAGTTCATCGCTTCCAGCAAATAATGTTCAGCTCGTTCATATTTTTTCTGGTGATATAAAGCATCTCCAAGTGCGATAAGAATTTCTGCACGTTTTTTCCTCACAAACACACTCGATTTTCCCTTTGGCCCGCTTGAAAAATCAAGCGCAGCCTCAAGGTATTCAGCAGCATTAGAGGCTTCTCCTAGTTCACTCAAAATAAAACCAAGGTTTACCATTATTTCAGCTGTAACTGTTTCACTTTCAATATGCTGTGAAAGCGTAAGTGCTTCACGGTAATGCTTTGCGGCTTGTTTAGGTTTTTGCTGAAGCAAATGGATGCTTCCCATTCCATTTAAAACTCGAATGTTCAGTTGAAGTAAATGATGTTCAGATGCAATTTTCAATGCCGCTTTATAGTGTTTCATGGCGTGAGAAAATTCCTGCAGTGATGGATGTCGGTAGGCTTCGCCCAAGAGATAATGTTTCGAAGCCGCTTTTTCTTCTGCTGCGTGTTGAGTTGAAGTTTGAAGTTCTTGCATCAAGATGGGAATGGCATCTTTTGCTTTGCCCAAACGAAAGAGCGTTTCGCCAAGTTCATTGTTGTCTACCAAGTCTTGTTGCTTTTTGGGTAGTTTTTTTGCAGCTGTTGCGTTTTGTTCAAAAATTGTTGCAGCAGACTTTGCCTTTCCAGCTCTCAACTCAACTGACGCCAAATAGTTGCTGAGCCTTATTTTCCAGGCATCAGGATATTCTTGAAATAAAACAAGCTTTAGTGCTTCATGAAAATATTTTTCTGCTTCACGCGTGTTTCGTTTTCGAAGGCTTAATAAACCTTTTTGTTCGAGTGCTTTGATAGAAAATGTTTTGAGTATTTTTTCAGGAACCTGAAGTTGCTCAATTTTTTGTAATGCTTCAAAACTTAAATCGTCTTGTTGTGCACGTTCATAAAGATTGCTTAAGTGAATGAGACAATCTACCTTTTCATTTAAGTTGTCTTCTGAAAGCTCAGTGTAAAGTTGTCTGCAATAATCAATAGCTGCATAATTATGATTGTGTTTCAGTTCAAAAGGAATAAGTCGCTTTAAGGCTTCAACTCTTACTTCGCGTTTTGATCCATGTGCCAAATAATAATCAAGTTCATCTTGGCTTGTAGCCTCAGCCGATAACACTGTAACAATGGCATCGTGAAGAGCGTAGCTTTCTTTGTTTGGAAGTGTTTGAGAAATAATTTTTGCTACCATTCCATTGTTGAAAGTGTAAGTCGCATCTTCATTTCTTTTGATGTAAGCACTTTCTACCAAATGTGGAAGTTGCGTTATACACGTTGCATCTGACAAGCATGCTTCAAGTTCATTAAGTGAAACAGCTCTTTTCCAACATGAAAAAACTGCGGCGAGAGTTTTTAACTTTGGTTCCAACTGTTGATACCAGTTTAAGGTAGTTTCCTTCAAAGATTTTGAAGGACCAGAATGTGAAAAATCAATTCCAATTTGCTTTAACGTTTTTGCATCAGGTCTCCCGGCTAAAGTGAAAAGCTTTCCGCGGGAAATCATTTGTTCAAGGTGCTCGGTCAAGTAAAGTGGATTTCCTTCCGTTACGTTCAAGAGTTGATCCACAACACTTTCCTCAGGTTTTTCTCCCAAAAGATTTTCCAAATATTCTGAAACTTCCTCATGCGAAAAAGGATTGAGTTCAAGTGATGTTACAAAATCATTTTTTAACCCCAAGTTCAGACAAAATGATTCGGGTGAAAGACGTTCGGAATTGAGGGTGCAGAGGAGGAGATAACGTTTGTTTTCTTTATCTTTAATTTTTTGCTGGAGTTCCAGTTTTTTCAAAAGATGTTTAAGCCCGTGAAGCAACTCTTCTTTTTGGCCGAAACCATTTTTTTCATCAAAGAGAAGGTCAAGATCATCAATTAATACGCAATGCACAAAAGGTTCAGAAGAATTTTCTTTTTCCAACATTTCTTCCAAGGTGTTTAAATTTTCCTGACGAGAAAGATCAAGATGATGTACAAACATTTCTTGCTGTTGAGCATAAGCTTTTACGTATTCAAGAAGTCTTGTTTTTCCAATTCCAGTCGGACCGGTAAGAGCAAGGACGGGAATATGTGAAGTATCAGCACGAAGCTGCTCGCATACATTTTCTAAAAAGAGATGCTCTTTTTTTCTGCCAATGAGTTTTCCTTTTTTAGGTAAATAGGCAAGCAAGGTCTCTTTACTTTCTGGTTGATGTTGATGAGGGCTTCTGTATTGCAGTGCCTGTGCGGCAATGCCGGAAGTGCTGTAGCGATCATCAGGATTTTTTGCCATGAGTTTCAAAATAATTCTATCCAAATAATGCGGAATTTCTTGTCTATATGCTGAAGGTGGTTTTGGCTCAGAATTCATGTGCGCCAAAAGTGTTGCTTCCATATCACGCTTCATATTTTTTTTGCGATCGAAAGGTTGAATGCCAGTAAGTAAATAATAAAAAGTAACTCCAAGCGAATAAAGATCACTCCGATGATCTGGCTTTTGCCAATTTTCGTGTCTAAATGTTTCACTAAAACGCTTGAGATGCGCTACCATTTCAGGCGGCATGTAGTTTGGAGTTCCACCCGCGCGAGAATTTTCACGGAACGAAGCAAGACCGAAATCAATTAAGGCAAGTTCGGGATGCTTTCCCTTTTTTCGCAACAATAAATTCTGAGGTTTGATATCAAGGTGCAACAGCTGCTGATTGCGCAAATATTCAAGTGCGCGCAAAGCTTGAAGCAATAAATCTTCAATCACATTTACTTCAGCCATTACTAAGGTGCTCAAGTCACCGTGTGGAAAAAGTTCGGTCGTGAAAAAATATTTTTCAAGCTGAGGATCAAAACCAAAATCATAAATTTTCGAAATGTGGGGATGGGAAAGATTTTTTAAAATCGCAAATTCATTTTTGAACTGTCCTGCAACCAGTTCTTTGTCTTTTATGGGAGACCAGTTGAGAAACTTGAGGGCCAGCTCGCGTTTTGTCTTGTCACTTGCCTTCCAAACGGTTCCCCCCATGCCTTTAGAAATTTCATGGAGGAGGGTGTATTGGCCAAGTACCAAGTGGTTTTCATTTTCTGACCCAAATTCAGGACGGTAAAATGCCATGTTTGTAAGTATACCAGAAAGGGCTTTGTGAAGTATAGGTGTTTTCTGAATAAAATCAGCTAGATAGTAGTTTTGGCTCTTTGGCCAAAATCGGGGTTTAGAGCCAATATAATCGGTTTAACCCGTTGAACTTGAACTACTTTTTGAAGCTAGAGACATCTTGAAAAAGGCCTTCAATGCTGGGGCTTGAAAGATGCTGGGTATTTCCATCGTGAAACAGCCTGTAAAAATAAGGGCCAAGCACCTGTTTTAGCTCTTCATCTTGAGTGGGGTTATTTTCTGCAAAAGAGCCGTTAGGAGCGTTTAATTCGTCTGAACTGGCCAAAAGAACCGTTTCACCCAGTTCGTTTTTTAGGATGAGGTCAAAAATGAGCTTTTGGTCTGAGTTACTGGTTTTGAGGTACCAGTTTCCTTTTGGGCCATAGGTTTCGATGTCAAATCGAGACCTTTTTGTGCCAACAAGAAGCTCTGAAAAACGGAGGTACATTCTGGGATTATGGCCAAGCAATTCTGATTTTTCTTCTACAAGCGTTCTGGGAATGTTCCAGGATGTAAACAAGAAACGATTTTGAAAAAGAAACAATTTTGCCTGTGCTGTTTGTACAGGAGCAGCAGTGTATTGTTGTTTGACTACGCTGGCGGCCAAGAGTTCTGAGGCTAAGTTTTCTTGAACTGCTGGGGCTTGTTCGAAGAGCGAGTGGGTTTGCTCTACAAGGCGCGAAAAGTTTTTGTGGCTGGAAACGGGATCGAGGTTGTCGTGGTAGTGAAGGTCTTGTTTTTGAGACAGGATGGTGGCGAGGGTGATGTGCTTTGAGTTTGGTGGGAGTAGTTTTGGTTTTTCGCGTCGTAATAGTCCTCTTAGGCTCAATTTCATCTTTAAATCCTCCCGAATGTTCGCAAGCCCTAGCTCAAGTTCAGGGAAAAAGCAAGAATTCAGCTGCATTCCACAAAGTGTTCGCAAAAATGAACATGTTCTAAAAATAGGACATGAAATCTGTTTACATATCGGAACAGATTTGAAAGGTTCCCGGAAAGCCATGTTTGGTGCAGGTTTAAGCGGTGATGTTTTGGTATTGGGCTTGCAAACTCTACTGCGAGAAAGGGGTTTTTATATGGGATACAAAGTATTGTGTGTGGATGATCAAGAGGACCAGCGTTTGGCGATTCGGATGTCGCTTAAAGGATATGCCGAAGTTTTGGGAGTGGAAAACATTCAAGAGGCCAAACGAATTTTGCTGCGTGAAAACATTGATTTGGTTTTGCTTGATGTTGGACTTGGTGATGAATCGGGAATCAATGGCGTGAAGCTGATTAAATCGGAATTTCCTGACATTGATGTGGTGATGCTTTCTGGGCAGCACGATCCAAAAATTGTAGTGGAGGCAATTCATGCTGGTGCTTCTGATTATTTAACCAAACCATTTTCTTCCGAAGAATTTTTTGCGGTCTTCGCATTAGTGCTCAAAAATAGAAATTTAAGAGAACGTTATGAAGCTCTTGTTTCGGGGCAAAATGATTTTAATCAAGATCGCGAAATTATTTTTACCGGACCGGCGTTTAAAAAAGTGTTGAAGCAAGCGGGACAGTTGAAGGGCTATCAGGCAAACGTCTTTGTCATGGGCGAAACAGGAACAGGGAAAGAATATATTGCTCGCTATATTCATCAACGAGAAGACGATCCCGCAAGACCATTTATTGCAGTGAACTGCGCTGCCATTCCCGAAAACTTGATTGAGGCTGAATTGTTTGGAGTGGAAAAGGGCGCTTACACTGGTGCTTTACAGCGAAGGATTGGCAGATTTGAACTTGCCGATGGTGGAGATATTTTCTTGGATGAAATTGGAACCTTGAAGCTTGATCTCCAGGCAAAAATTTTGCGTGTGCTTCAAGAAAAAGAATTTGTTCGTCTGGGAGGAAGTGCTGCCACCAAAGCAAACTTTAGAGTTATAGCTGCATCAAATGAAAACATAGAAGACAAAGTGTCACGTGGCGAATTTCGCATGGATTTGTATCACCGCTTACGTGTGATTCAACTCGATTTGCCGGCTTTGCGAGACAGAAAAGAAGATATTCCAGCTTTAGTGGCGCATTTTTTCTCAAAACATTCAAAACAGGGAGTCACCAAAACCATTCATCCACAAGCTTTAGAAAAGTTGATGGAATATTCTTGGCCAGGAAATGTGAGAGAGCTGGAAAATGTAGTGCAGAGTCTTATTATTCTCTCGCAGAAAAATAGTATTCAAGAAACCGATTTACCAGCGTGGGCATTGAATGGAATTCATGTAGGGAAAAATGCAAAAGTTTCTCATTTTGTGGCAAATTTTTCCGCCAGTTCAGGTGCTCCCTTTGATCAACAACAAAGCTTGAAAGAGTACACGCAATATGCTGAAAAAATGTACATTCAAGAAGTGTTGGGGATGACAAAATGGGACAAATCAAAAGCAGCACGCGTCTTAGATGTAGGCAGGACAACGCTTTACAGTAAGCTTAAGGAATTTAATTTGTTGTAGTTTTTAGATGCAGCGTATGGTGAAGGCCTCATGTTTGGGGCCTTCTTTTTGTCCGGGCTTGACCTTTCAGATTTCATATGAGAGGTAGTCCAGCAAAAAGGGAGGGTAAATGAACTTATCGCAACGGAAAAGGCTTTTAAGTTTTTGTTTCATCGGAATGCTGTGCTGTTTTGGATGTTCTAAAAAGGAAGCAGCTTCTTCTCCCACACAAAATAATAAGGAGGTTATGGTGCAAAAAGATGGATGGAAAGAACCAATGGTAGCAAATATTGAGCAGGGGAAAAAATATACTGCTGTGATCAAAACAGAAAAAGGCGATGTTGTATGTGAACTTTTTGCAGATGCAGCTCCTCTTTCAGTAACAAACTTTAAATACTTGGCTGATGGTGAGTTTTATAACGGACTTACCTTTCACCGTGTCGTTCCAAATTTTGTGATCCAAGGCGGAGATCCAACAGGAACAGGCTCTGGCGGTCCGGGCTATACCATTAAAGCTGAAATTGGAAAGTCACACCCAAAAGGTGCGTTGGCATGGGCAAGAACACCAGACGAGGTGAATCCCGAACGAAAATCAAATGGTTCACAGTTTTACATCACTTTAGAACCCACACCATTTCTTGATGGGCAATATACCGTGTTTGGCCAAGTTGTTTCTGGCATGAATGTGGTAGAAAAAATTGCCATGGGCGACAAAATCGTTTCTGTAACGGTAAAAGCTGAATAAGAAATAATGCTAACATTTCAAAAAGAGAGCCCAAAAGGCTCTCTTTTTTTAAGCATTGTATATTGTTTTCTCTCCAAATGAAGTCGTACTGATTTTCAACTCGAGAAATTTTTTTCCTCTTTGTGGAACGCACTTTTGAGGCCTTCATCTCGTTGACAGCCTTAAAAAAAACGATGAAGGCCGAAATGTTGGACAATTTTTTCGCGGCGCTTGAGCGAAAAAATTAGAGTGAAACAAAGAGGAAAAAAATTTCTCTCAATTCAAAATCAACTCACGGAATGTAAGTTTAGAGCCCACCTAAATCTGGTGTGGCTTGTTCGAAATCTTCTTCGAAGAAACTGCCAGCTTTATCTGATTGGGCTCTTTCTTCGGCTACTTCAAAATGTGGTTCCAAGCCAAAGAGGGCAGAGCCGCCGGAAAGATTCGCGATATTGCTTTGGGGGAAACTTTGTGGTGGCGTGAAAGCAAGTGTTTCCATGTCTTTCGTGGCTTCTTGCATAAACTCTAGAAAAAGAGGGGCTGCAGTTCTTCCGCCAGTTTCAGTTTTTCCAATGGGCTTGAGCTGGTCAAAGCCAACCCACACGCCCGCAACCAATTGAGGCACGAAGCCCACGAACCAAGCGTCAGTTTCATCATTTGTGGTTCCCGTTTTTCCCGCCGCGGGTTTATTGAGCGCTCGAACGGCAGTTCCTGTTCCTCCTTGAACCACACCTTGCAAGAGCGTGGTCATGAGATAAGCCGTTTGTGGGGTGATTACATGACCTGGCGCAATATCTTTTCCGTAGAGAGTTTTGATTTCTAAATCTGTTAACTGAAGCTGGTCACCTTTGGTGAATTCTTGTTGATAAGAAAAAAGACCCAGATTTAAGTCTTGAGGTTTTACTTCTTTTTCAAGGGCATCGCTTACGGCATCGAGGGTTTCTGCAATGGGAGTTTCGGTGTTGTCATTTGTGGGAACTTCGAAGTTGTAATCATCTTTTGCAGAAAATTCTTCAAGAATATTACCTTGGGCATCTTCAATTTTGCTGATGAAAACTGTGGGAGTCATTTTTCCATCATTGGCAAACACAGCATAGGATTGCGTCAGCTCGGAGAGGTAAACTCCATTTGAACCCAGCGACATTGAAAGATATTTTTCGATAGGCGAAGTAAAACCAAATTTACGTGCAAAGCCAGTGAGGTATTCTGTGCCGATATCGTGTGCGATTTTTACCGTGGGAACGTTACGTGATTGCATGAGTGCAGTGCGAAACTCTAACTCTCCTTTATATTTTCCGTCGTAATTTTTTGGAGCCCATAAATCATTTTCACCAACTTCATAGACAATCGGTTCATCAATAATTTTTGTATCGAAGGAATAGCCTTTATCTAATGCAGCGGCATAGACAAAAGGTTTGAAGGATGATCCTGGTGAACGTAAAGATTGTGTTGCCCGGTTGAACTCGCTGTCTTTGTAGCCATTTCCACCGATGAGCGCTTTGACAAAGCCAGTTTTGGGATCGAGAGCAAAAAGTGCCGCTTGCACTTCAGGAACTTGGGCAAGGTCGAAGCTCTCGTTATCATCACGAAGGCTTACTAAAATAATGTCACCTGCTTTTAAAATATTTTTTGGATTGCTGACATAATTTGCATCATCATATCCAGTTACTTTTGTGTTGTAGCTTCTTGCCCATTTATAACCTTCAAAAGGAATTATGGCGTGCGTTGTTCCAATGAAGAGATCAACATTTTTTTCGGTGAAGCCTTTGACAATGGCTTTATAAAAAGTATTTTTTTTGAATTCTAGAGTTGGAACAATATTATTTTTTTCGGGTGGCCATTTGAGTTGGGTGCGAAGATAATCGTTGAGCATTTCTTGCTGAAATTCATTTGCTTTTGCCTCAATAGCTTCAGGATCAATATGGCCAAAAGTGCCGCGGTAGCCTTGTCTGCGGTCCAACTTTCGTGCTCCATTTTGGATGGCGTGAAAAGCAGCTTCTTGAGTTGCTAGGTCCAGGCTCGTGTAAATTTTCAAGCCCTTGTGATACAAAACTTCGTCGCCATATTTTTCTTTTACGAGCCGACGAACATATTCAACAAAGTTGAGTGATGGCTTGTGATGAAAACTCGTATCAAGCCCTGCTACATAAAGAGGAAAACTTTCTTGAAGTGCTTCTTCCATTTGCGTTGCGGTAATTATGCCTTCATGAAGCATGCGACGAAGGACATGCGTTTGGCGTTTTCTTGCAGCATCAGGATTTACAACCGGCGAATATTTTGATGGTGCAGATGGCAACCCCGCAATAAGCGCAATCTGTCCAAGGCTGAGTTCGTTTGCATGTTTGTGAAAATAATTTCTCGCAGCAGCTTCAATGCCGTAAGCTCTGTTTCCCAAATAAATTTGATTTAAATATAAAGTTAAAATTTGTTGTTTGCTCAGTTTTCGTTCGAGACGAAGAGAGAGAATGGCTTCTTTAATTTTTCGACTAAACGTTTTTTCACGACTGAGTAAGAGGGAGCGAGTAACTTGCTGTGTGATGGTGCTGGCGCCTTGGAAAATGCCGTTAGACTTGAGGTTGGCGACGGCGGCTCTGAAAATGGCTTTTACATCAATGCCTTTGTGTTCATAGAAGCGATCATCTTCGGTAGCAATAAAGGCTTTTGCAAAGAGGGGAGGAATGTTTTCGTGCGAAAGAAAGATGCGACACTCTTCCCAGAACTCACCAATTTTATTTCCATCTTGCGCATACACTTCGCTGATGACTGGCGGATGATAATCATTGAGAGAGCTAATATCGGGAAGGTCTCTGGCGAATTTAATGTAGACAATAAAAAAAGCGACAAGCGCAAAGACAAAAAAACCTATAAGAAATGTTGCCAGTTTTCCGAGACGTTTGATGTATTTTGAAAAAAAAATATTTAGGAATTTCACCAGATTCTTTTAGCTGATTAAAAAACTTAATCAAGGGCTAAAGAGGAGATGCAAAGAAAAAAGAGAGAGACGTGAAGCCCCTCAAAACAGAGCGTTTGCTCTCTGTTTTGAGAGAGGTGAGTGGCTAGAAATCTTCAGCGTAATCGTCATCGCCTTCGAAAATATCGAGGGCATCTGTGCTGCCAAGCATGGCGCCGCAGTTGTTGCACACCATGTCGTTGGTGAGATCGTGCGATCCACAGATGGGACATTTTTCAGAAGAGCCTAAATCGATTTCGCCTTCGAATTCTTTTTCCATTTCATTCATTTCAAATCCCATATTTTATTCCCCGCAAAAAATTGATGTTGTTTGTGTGTTTCTTAAAGTGAAATGGCCTTAAGCATTTTTTTTTGACTTGGCAAGAGGATTTTTTCATTTAAAAAACAAGGGTTTGCACATCTGTATTTTGGTGAGACGCTGTAAAAGTGAAGAAGAATGCAGATTTGCGATGGGCTGCGATGTTTTATGCAGTGATGCGTGTTCCGGTTTTTCCTCTTAAAGCATGAAGACATGAAGGAATGGAGGTGATGATTGCTTCATCTCCACCGTTGTCTAAAAACTTAAGACATGCTTCAACTTTTGGAGCCATACTTCCTTCTTTAAACTCTCCGGCTTCAAAGTATTCTCGAAGTTTTTCTTTTTTAATTTTTCCAAGAGCTTCTTCTTTTTGTGTTCCGAAATGAATGAAGGCATGTTCAACGGCTGTAAGAATGAGAAGGGTGGATGCACAAAGTTCGGTTGCAATAAGAGAGCTGGTGAGGTCTTTGTCTATCACTGCTTCGGTGCCGTAATAGAGTTTGTGTCTATTTTTTGCTACGGGAACACCGCCACCGCCGCCAGCAATAACGATGTAACCCTCATTCAGCAAGCTTTTGAGGGCGTCGGTTTCTAAAACTTTTAGTGGTTTTGGGCTTGGAACCACTCGGCGCCATCCACGGCCGGCGTCTTCCTTCATTGCCCAACCTTTTCCCGCCATGATATTTTTTGCTTCTTCTGCATCATAGAAACGACCAACGGGTTTTGTGGGGTTATCAAAAGAAGGGTCGGACGAATCAACCAAAACTTGCGTTACTATAGTGGCAACTTTTGGCTGCCCACCTTTTTTCTTGATGGCATTGGCAAGCACTTGCTCCATCATGTATCCCATGCCGCCTTGAGTGTTAGCTACGTTTACGTCAAGGGGAAGAGGGTAAACCGTTGAAGCGGCAATTTCACTTCGCAAAATGGCGGCGCCAACTTGAGGGCCATTTCCGTTAGTGATGATGACCCGTTTGAAACCATCCAAAATTAAATTTGCGATGGAATCCATGGTTTCACTTGTGGAGTAAAACTGTTCCTGAATGGTTCCACGTAGACCGGGTTTGCTGATAGCATTTCCACCAAGTGCAATGACAAGAGTATCTTCACGATTCATAAAAGTTAAAATCCCGGCGTTCTAAAAAATTTGCCTTGTTTGTCTACAATCATGCCTTTCACACTTCCAAGTTTTAACAGTAAATCGTAGCCTGCCTGCGGACCCAATACCATCACGGCATTGCTGACGGCTTGAGCTTCGCTGGCGTTTTTCATGACGATGCTAGCACCTCTTGCTTGGAGGGGAATTTCCTTTTTATATCGAGGATCAGTGATGGAGTTGTCTTTGTAATCGGTAAAGTTTGCAGTGGAGCTCGCTACATTTTTTAAAACAATATACAAGGCTCTGTGAGCAAAGCTGCCGTTGTCATCTTGAACATTTACCTTCCAAGCTCCGTTAGCGCGCGAACCCATTGCACTGTAGCTTGTTCCCACTTTT
The DNA here is from genome assembly GCA_002796345.1 of Deltaproteobacteria bacterium CG11_big_fil_rev_8_21_14_0_20_42_23. Lineage (NCBI taxonomy): Bacteria > Deltaproteobacteria > Deltaproteobacteria bacterium CG11_big_fil_rev_8_21_14_0_20_42_23. Next base: position 28,589 of record PCXC01000076.1, read on the forward strand.
GCTAAAACGTGATTCATCCCACCGTTGATGACGTAATCCCGAAGCAGATCAGCGAGGTAACCATCCAAGATACCATCGAAGCGAACTTGCATTCCCTCTTTTTTTAAACGTACAGCAGATTTCCCTTCGCTGAGTTTAATTGATTTATAATCTCCCACTTTTCCAGACGCGGTAATGTCAAAGGCACCGTCGGTCCATTTTGAAATGAGAATGGAACGTTGAAAAAGATCGAGCACATTTTTGCTGAGTTTGTAGTAATTTTTATCGCCAGCTCGATTGAGTCTTGCCACTTCGCTGTTTGGATTTCTCCAATCCAATTGAGCATGTGCAAGTTCGGCCTCGCGAATCGCATGATCTATAAGTCTATTCACGGCATCAGCGTCATGGAGGTAGCCCACAACTACAAGTGCACAGGGAGTTTTACCCAGGAAGAATTTTTTTCCATATTCTTTTATGCCGGTACTTTGCGCGTGAAGAGGAAAAATAAAACACAAAAAGAGAACTAAAAAAATGGAAGATATTTTTTTCATAAACTTTCCTTATTTGTTTTCGGTATAGAGTTGTTTTTTAATTTTTTCTGCAAAGCTTTCGGAAGTAAGCAAGTTTCCTTCAAGGTCTGTGACGAAACCATGTACCGCAGGATGTTTGTTGATGTAACGAATGCTGGTGAGAGGTTCTAAACTATAAGCTGCAACGGCAAAGGCAGTGGCATTCACTGCACTATTTGCAATAACGAAAGCATTTTTAATTTGAGGCACCACAACTTTTTTGTTTTTTGCATCAATGAGATTACCCGCATTTGCTTGGTCTATATGGGTTACAGCGGCGCTGCTTAGTTTGTATTGGTTTGCGTGATAGGCGAATTCTTTTTCTTTGCCTTGTCCCAACGTGATGGACCACGGTGTGTAAATATCATTTCCTATATGCCTGCTTACACCAGCATATTCAACCTGCGCATTTGCAAAGCCGCTTTGTTGCAATGATGCAATGGCAGCATCTACCATTCCGGCTTTGAGAATCCAGCTGAGATCCAGTTTCATTTTTGATTTTGTGAAAGAAAGGCTTGAAGTGTTTTCGTTGAGTTTGATTCGTCTGTAATCGCGTTGGCTGAAGGCACTATAGGCAGAAGGAGCTGCAATATCAAACCAGCCGTCGGTGACTTTGGAAAGATTTACGGCTTGTTTGAGAAGAGAAAAAGCTTCGGGGCTTAAAGAAACACTTGTCTTTTTTCCAGCGTGGTTGAGCTTCCACAACGTATTGTTTTCGTACTCGCCAAGTTCTGTGTCTAATCTGGTCATTGCCGAGAAAGCGCGTTGTAGAGCCACTTTGCTTGAAGCTTCTTCGTTGTCAAAAGCCACCACTGTAATTTCAGCCGATTGGCCATTTTGAAACTGAACAGTTTCTACGAACTGTCTTTTTTCTGCCGCAAAGCTTGAGGTGGAAAGGAAAAAAAGTGAGAGAAAAAACACAACAGAAAGAGAACGAAACGAAATACGCATAGAAACTCCTGTTAAAAAGATGAAATAATATCCTCGTTATGAGTGCATTATTTTTTGAGTACTTTTTTGAGGTAATGCCCAGTGTAAGAGGTGGGATGTTTTGCAATTTCTTCCGGCGTACCGCAGGCAACAACTCTTCCCCCTTTGTCTCCTCCTTCGGGCCCCAAGTCGACACAGTAATCGGCTGCTTTGATAACGTCAAGGTTATGCTCGATCACCACAACAGTATTTCCCTGATTTACAAGTCGGTTCAACACTTCAAGCAAGTTGCGAACGTCATCAAAGTGCAAGCCTGTGGTGGGCTCGTCTAATATATAGAACGTGTGGCCCATGGCGCGTTTTGAAAGTTCGCGTGCGAGCTTAATGCGCTGAGCTTCCCCGCCTGAAAGAGTTGTGGCAGCTTGGCCTAATTGAATGTAGCCCAAACCCACGTCCAGTAAGGTTTCTAGCTTGTGGCTGATGGCTGGAATGTTTTCGAAAAAGGAAGTTGCTTCTTGAATGGTCATTTTCAAAATATCAGAAATGGAAGAGCCTTTGTACAGCACCTCAAGGGTTTCACGGTTGAAGCGTTTTCCTGCGCATTCTTCGCATTCCACATACACGTCGGGGAGAAAATGCATTTCAATTTTGATGATGCCATCACCTTCGCACGCTTCACAGCGCCCACCTTTTACGTTGAAGGAAAAGCGGCCAGGCTTGTAACCACGCGCTTTTGAAAGCTGCAGCTCTGCAAAAAGTTCGCGGATGTGTGTAAACACGCCGGTGTAGGTGGCCGGGTTTGAACGTGGTGTTCGCCCAATGGGAGATTGATCGATGCTAATAATTTTGCCCACAATTTGCCAGCCCAAAAGTTCTTTGATTTCTCCGGCTGGCTCTTTGGATTGGTTGATGCGTTGGTTTAAACCTGCAAGCAACGTATCGTTGACGAAGCTTGATTTTCCGGAACCCGAAACTCCGGTGAAGCACGTAAGCGTGTTGAGTGGAATCATCACGTCGATGTTTTTGAGGTTGTGATGTGTAGCGCCAATGACGTGTACTTTATCAATGCCGATTGGCCTACGCTGTTTCAGCATCGGGATGGATTTTTTTCCGGAGAGATATTGGCCTGTGAGTGATTTTTTATTGTTCATCACTTCTTCTGGAGTTCCGGTGGCAACTACTTTTCCACCGTTTACGCCTGCACCTGGGCCCATGTCTATTACGTAGTCGGCTTCCATGATGGTGTCTTGATCGTGTTCCACCACTAACACCGTGTTGCCAATGTCGCGTAAGTTTTTGAGCGTGGAAAGCAAACGGTCGTTATCGCGTTGATGCAGGCCAATGGAAGGTTCATCCAAAACATAGAGCACGCCCGTAAGTGCAGACCCAATCTGGGTTGCAAGCCGGATGCGTTGGTCTTCTCCGCCGGAAAGTGTTCCGCTGGTTCTGTTGAGGCTTAAATAATTGAGGCCAACGTTTTGCAAAAAGTGAAGACGATTGCTGATTTCTTTCAAAACTCTATCCGCGATAGCAGCGTCTTTTTTCCCCAACTTGAGATTGTCAAAAAACTTCAATGCATCTTCAATAGAGAGTGCGGTAATGTCTGCAATATTTTTTTCGCCAATGAGTGCCAACAACGCTTCTTCGCGAAGACGTGAGCCTTTGCAGGTGGGGCAGTCGCGGTTGTTCATATAGCGGCTGATGGATTCGCGCACATGTTCAGATTTTGTTTCCAGCATTTTTTGTTCAAGCTGCGCCATGACTCCTTCATAAACAGTGGAGTAAGTTTGCTTTCCGCCTGGGCTTTCAAAAAAGAATTCTACACTTTGTCCCTGTGAACCATAGAGAATTATGTTTTGAATTTTTTCGGGAAGCTCATTGAAGGGCGTGCGAATGCTGAATTTATAATGCTTTGCCAGCGACTCGCAAAGATTGAGGTAATAGGTTGATGTTTTTGTTTGCCACGGTGCAATGGCTCCATCGCGAAGAGAGAGATTTGGATTTGGAATAACCAGAGAGGGATCAAAGTATTGTCGCGTTCCTAAACCATCGCAACTTGGACAAGCGCCTTTTGGACTGTTGAAGGAAAAAAGTTGCGGTGTTAAATCGGGAAAACTTTTTCCGGTTTCAATGTCTACATTTTTTGTGGAAAGAATTTCTTCAGTTTTTTTGTCGATAAATTCAATTTTTATAAAACCATTGGTTTGCGCAAGTGCAGTTTCTATCGAGTCTGCAAGGCGGCTCTTTACTTTTTCTGAAATGCTAATGCGGTCGATGTAGAGATCGATGTCGTGTTTTTTCTTTTTGTCGAGGGTTGGTAAATCGGTGAGTTCAAACACTTCGCCATTTATTTTTACGCGCGAAAATCCAAGTTTAATGTAATTGGAAAGCAGCTTGTGATGCTCACCTTTTCGGCCTCTGATGATGGGAGCCAAAATGCCAATTCTGGTTTTTTCGGGCAACGCCAAAAGCTGATCCACAATTTGTGTGACCGTTTGTGAAGAAACCGGACGGCCGTTAACGTAGTATTTACCTACTCTTGCGAAGAGGAGGCGAAGATAATCGTAAATTTCTGTCACGGTTCCAACGGTTGATCTTGGATTTCTTGATGATCCGCGTTGCTCAATAGCAATGGCGGGAGAGAGGCCCTCGATGCTGTCCATATCCGGTTTGTCCATCTGCTCTAGGAATTGCCGGGCATAGGCTGAAACAGATTCTACATAACGGCGTTGACCTTCTGCGTAAAGCGTGTCAAAGGCCAGCGACGATTTTCCAGACCCAGAAAGTCCAGTGATGACCACCAGCTTATTTTTGGGAATGTTGAGGTCGATATTGGCTAGATTGTGTGTTCTAGCCCCTTTAATTTTAATTTCGTTGTGCATGAGACCCTCTTAAAATGAGGCCTGGGACTCTATCACAGTGAAGCAGTAAAACAAGCAAAAATCTTTTTCCTCTCGTTAGATGTGGAAAAGAGATCCATACGCGAAAAGAGACAACTTTTTTAACAAAGGACGATAAGAGAGATATGACAGGTCAAATAGCAGCAATTCCAACTTTGTTTATGGCGCAAAATCAACTTATGCCATTACATGGCAGCAAACACAGCTGGGCCATTGTTTGTGCCTGTTCGCACTGCGCGTGAGCAAGTGCGTTCAGTAGCTTTTCATCAAGATCCTTTGCGTGCTTTTCGATTTTTGCATGAAATGAAGCTTCCAAACCACACTGCTCGGCTAAGTTTCCCTGCACTTACCGTTACTGATAAAAACGAGAGGCGCAATGTTCATTTAAAAGCGGAAAGAGGTGAGGGGAATATTGATCTCGAACTAGATGTTCCAAGTGAAGATTTGTCGCGAGACACTTCATCTTCTACAAATATATATGCAAGAGCAGAGTTAAGACTTGCTCGTAAGGGAAAATTTTCTTTAATCCAGTCAGTAGACCTTTCTTTTAGAAGAGACGCTAAAGGAAATGTTAGCTCACGTATTGGTTTTCATGGACTTGAGATGACCATATATGGTGCTTACTTTGCGCGTTATGTAAATGCTCATGAACTATTACAGGAAAAAATTGGCAATAAGTGGTACGGAGATTTAACCCCAACTGGTTTTTTTCATGCCGTCAATGTTCTTCTTCCAGATGAATTAAACTTGAAATGGATGGATCAGAGAAGTCATCATCATCCGCTTCCGCAGAGAGAGCAGGTTGGATATTGGCCTCTTAGAGAAGATCCTCAAGATATCTTAGGTACAAGTTTGGGAGTGTGTTGTCCTGACGATCGTCCATATGTTTTTTTAAATTCGGGGATGAAGGAGAGAAGAAATGGCCTCCAAATAGACTATGATGAGGGTGATGCAACAAGTGGTCCGGAATTTACAGTAAGACATTTTGCGCAGATTCATCAACGTGGAGTCACACCACTTTACCCTGGCGTTGCTAGGCTTTTCGGTTTTCTTTTAAGATTTCCCAAGCAATAAAATTGGCAGATGAGATTCCCGCTTCAAGCATGCGGGAATGACAGAACGTGAGATCTTACAACAACTTCACCTCACCCACAATTTTTGCCACCGCTTCTTTTGCTGAGTCGAAGAGCATCATGGTGTGCGCGAGATAAAAAAGATCGTTGTCTATTCCTGCATATCCCGCATTCATAGAACGTTTGATGACGATCACATTTTTCGCAAGATCAACATTTAAGATGGGCATGCCATACAGCGGAGAGTCTTTGGCAGTGCGGGCTGCAGGGTTCACTACGTCATTAGCTCCAATTACCAACACCACATCAGTGCGTTCAAAATCTGGGTTGATGTGTTCCATTTCCACCAATTTTTCGTAGGGCACATCAGCTTCAGCGAGCAACACATTCATGTGTCCCGGCATACGACCAGCAACAGGATGAATGGCAAAGCGTACATTGGCGCCGCGAGATTCCAGCAAGTCTGAAAGCTCACGCACAGCATGTTGTGCGCCAGCTGCAGCCATTCCAAAGCCAGGAACGATGACTACACTCTCGGCATAGCCCAAAATCATAGCAGCTTCTTCAGAGCCGACTGAGCGATGAATTTTGTCGCCCGTGGCAGATGTAACACCAGAGCCATTTTCAGCGCCAAAGCTTCCAAAGAGAACACTGATAAGCGAGCGATTCATAGCCTTGCACATAATTTGCGTGAGGATAAGACCAGATGCGCCAACCAAAGCTCCGGAAACAATCAGCACATTATTGGCCAGGGCGAAACCTACAAAACTGGCGGCAATTCCAGAAAGAGAGTTCAAAAGTGAAATGACCACTGGCATGTCAGCGCCGCCAATGGAAACCACAAACAAAATTCCCAGTAAGAGTGATGCTGCCAAGGAAAGTGAGAAGTAGAGCGGGTTGTAGCCCATAGCGGTAACAGCAAGAGCGCTCGTGATAGTGGCGACAAAGAGCAGCAAATTAACGATGTTGTGAAAGGGAAGTTTGAAATTTCCCTGCATGATACCTTGCAGTTTTGCAAACGCAATCACACTTCCGGTGAGCGTGACAGCTCCAATTGTAGTGCCCAACATAATGGTGGAAAGCCAAAAGGGTGAGGTGAGTAAAGAAATATCATTGGCATTGCGAATAATTTCGCCAACGGCAACCAACGCCGAAGCGCCGCCACCAAAGCCGTTTAAGAGAGCTACCATTTGTGGCATGGCCGTCATTTTTACGAGTTTTGCAAACAGCACTCCGATGAATGAACCGATGACGAGGCCGGCTATAATCCATTCGAAACTCAGAATGCTTTTATCAAACAGTGTTACCACAACTGCCAGCAGCATCCCCAATGCAGAAAGCATATTTCCACGGCGCGCAGTTGCGGGTGAAGTGAGTTTTTTGATGCCGAAAATAAAAAGCGTTGCGGCAATCATGTAGGTGATTTGGATGAAAAAGTTCATAAGCTTTTCTCTGGTTTAGGTTTCTTTTTAAACATTTCTAACATGCGATCGGTCACAAGGAAGCCTCCCACAACGTTAATGCTGGCAAGGATCAGCGAGGCGAAGCCAATTATTTTTGCTGTTTCACTTTCACTTGCGCCAGCTAAAATAAGAGAGCCAATAATAGTGATGCCAGAGATGGCGTTGGCGCCAGACATGAGCGGCGTGTGCAAGGTTGGTGGAACTTTTGAAATGAGCTCGAAGCCAACAAAGCAGGCCAAAATAAAAATGAAAAGAAGCAACAAAATAAGATCGGCACTCATAAGCTTTCCTTTTTCAAAAGTTCGGCAATTGTTTTATTTTTTATTTCGCCTTCATGTGTGAGGCATGAAGCGTTGATGATTTCATCTTCAAAGTTGAGGTGAAGTTTTCCATCCTGAAAAAGCAGCTGCAAAAATTCAGAAAAGTTGCGCGCTAACATTTGGCTTGCATGATGAGCGAGCATTGCAGGTAAGTTTGTGGGCCCTAAAATGGTGGCGCCATTTATTTTCACTTCTTCGTTTGGCCTTGATCCAGCAACGTTTCCGCCTTGATGACTTGCAAGGTCAACAATCACAGCACCCATTTGTACATTTGTGAGCATGTTTTCATCGATGAGTCTTGGAGCTTTTTTTCCAGGCACTTGCGCTGTAGTGATGATGATGTCTGCTTTTGCCACGGCTTCGCTCAAAACTTTTTGAATATGCTCTGTGGTTTGCTGCGAAACTTCCTGCGCGTATCCACCTTTGCTTTCCACTTGTTCGGGAAGGGTGATGTCGATGAATTTTGCGCCTAAACTTTCCACTTGTTCTTTTGTTTCTGGACGAATGTCGAAGGCGGAAACTACCGCGCCAAGACGCTTTGCGGTGGCGATGGCACTAAGGCCTGCAACACCAACTCCCAAGATGAGTACCTTTGCTGGCGTTAAGGTTCCGGCCGCAGTGGTCATGAGTGGGAAAATTTTTTGCAAGTGATTCGCTGCCAGCAACACCGCTTTGTAACCCGCAAGAGCAGCTTGGCTAGAAAGCGCATCCATACTTTGTGCGCGGCTGATGCGTGGGATCATTTCCATGGCGAAAGCCGTGATATTTTTTTTCGCAAGATCCGCAGCAATGCCGGGGTTGGAAAGGGCATTGAAAAATCCAACGACAGTGCTTCCGTTGGGAAAGCGCTGGAGATCGGCTGTTGAGGGTGGTGCAACACACAAAAAGACGTTTGCTTCAGCCAGAAACGAAGATAGTTTGGTTCCAGCGTCAAGATAGGACTGGTCGGGAAATCCAGCATTCACGCCAGCTTCCGCCTGAAAAAAGATTTCTAGTTTTGTGGTTTCAATGAGTTTTTTTGCCATTTGTGGAATAAGTGCAACCCGAGTTTCAGGCGATATTTCTTTTGGAATAAGCAATTTCATGAGGAATACCTTTACGTTAGAAGCACTTCTTCTACGAGGGAATGGATTGAAAGACAACGATTTTTCAGGTGAAATGAGAAAAGGCTTTTTAAAGCAACTTTTTCGAGAGCGAGGCGATAAGGAGCTATATGAGTCATGTCGTCGTCACAAGTCCAGCAGTTGCTGCAAACTCCCAGATCATTTCAGCTCTTCACGCTGGGGTGGCGTTTCGTCCTCAGGGTTCACTTTTGGTGCCGGTGATGGACCCCAATGGGGAAATCGCGCATGCAGCTTTTTCCGCCGTACCACTGCGAGCAAATCGTTTTTGGCAGAGTGTTTCTGATTGGAGAACGACTTTGCCTGATCGTTTTAGTTGGAAGGATCATACTTTTCAGCATTATGTGTGTGCAGGAAAAAAATCACTTTCTTTTGCGATGCGAGGTGTTCCTGAAGCTGATTTGAGAAGAGCTGTACATGAAGGGGCAAAAGTAAATCTCGAAGCTCGATATGCTTTAACTGATGCAGAACAAGGTTTGCATCTTGAACAGTGTACCCTCATGAGAATGAAACCAGCTTTGAACCCTAGACATAGCAGGGTTTTTAGCAAAGAAGTGTATGGCGTAAACGGCATGCTCTTTGTGATGAGCGCAGCGTCACTGTTCAAATTTCTTCCTCTCTTAAAGCCTAGTGAAGTGTATTCTCAAGATCTTCTTCGCCGTGTGGTTCAATCGTTAATTCTTGGGAAAAATGGAAAACCATTTGTAAAAGCGAAATTAGTTTTTCTTTTAGCAACACTTTTATCTTTGCCAGATGAAATCCTGAAATGGGCTTCAGAAGAAAAACCGTCACCTGAAAAGGTTATATATCACGAAGGCATGTTGAAGCCTGAGCGTGGTTCAGTAGAGAAGATGAAAAATCCTTATTGTACTGTGTTTAGCTTTAGAGCGAGGGAACCTCATTTCAAACATGATGATGGCAGGGATCAAGTGATGAAAACTTTTCGTCTGCAGCTTGTTCGTGAATTTGATTTTAGCAATGATGGAGTTGATGCAGCATTTTCAGCTGAACAAGGTCCATACTTTGTGATACGGGTGCATACAAACATACAAAGGCAACAGCTAACAGAGGCTGAGTCATTTTCTCCGCAGATTTCATCTTTTATGGAAAGTTTGCTTTGGTATGTTGTAAGTTGAGAAAAAATTTCTCTCCTTTTTAAAGATTAAGGGAGGACCAAAGTCATATGACAACAGCTCCCATGACAAATGGATTTCAAGCTCTTTTGGCCTTTGCACCAAGTGTTTCAACTTTTATTACAGGTCAACAGCAAAGCCTTGCTCCATCTACCGATGCAAGGCATCTAGTTGCAAGTTTTCTACCTCAAGATGTAGGGGATGCATTTTTGAGTGCGAGTGCTGTTTCAAAGTGTGCAGCTGATAAAGGAATCTATTATTTTTCACCAACTGGAAAAAATGGGGTAGTAAGAGGTTTTGAGCTTAAGTACCAAAGGTTACAGACTGGCGTATTGATAATGGATGTTGCTTCTCGGTTGGCAATCGTTGACGGTTGTGAAGTAGAGCAAAAAACGAGAGTGGAAGTAAGTAATCAGAAAGTACGCTGTACTCACAACGCTCTCACCTTTCTCTTGTCAGCAAAATATTTGGAAGATGCAGTTGTGAAAATGTCATATGTGCAAGATGAAGGTTCCGAGAGTTTTCGTTTCCCTTTTTCATCTTATCCTGAACTTCTAGAAGCTTGTGTCAAGGGGAAGATACACCATGATGCCGCTTTGCTCTTGGCTTCCCTTTTTTATTCACCAACTCTTTTTCCTGAGATGAGTTTTGAACTTATGGTAAATAAAGCTTGGCATAAAATGGTGTGTCGGGATGATCGCTTTGTTTTAGCATCTGCAAGCAAAGTGAAGATGGGGAAGCCTAAAGAATTTGTTTCCATACGTAATGGGGAATATGGACAAAGCGGCAGGAGATTTAGCATTTTTTATGACAGAGAAGCACCGTATATTTTTCACAATATTTTTGAACCAACTGACCCCATGCTTGTCATCACTGAAGAACAGGAAGATGAGGCTGTTGGCGAGTTTAGCGCAGCTGCACAATTTCTCTTGGGCCATTTATTGATGAGGGCTGAAGAGAGAGTGGAATAGCTACAATCCCAACGCTTCCTTGGCATAAGCTAACATTGTTTCCACTTGTTCCTCTGTGGCTGCTTCCGCGTAAGTACGTATGAGAGGCTCTGTTCCAGAAGCTCTAAAGAGCAGCCATGAGTTGTCTTCAAAAAGAAAATGATGTCCATCAATCGTAGTATGTTTTTTCAGTTTTTTTCCTGCACAGTTTTGAATGTTAAGCCCATCAAATTTTTTACGAGCATCTGCAATTTGTTCTTTGCTCAGCGAGTAGTCGATGCGGCGATATTTTGTGGGGCCGAATTCAGCTTGAAGATCTGCAACCAGTTGGCTGATTGATTTTTGTTCAACGGCCATCATTTCAAGTAAAAGCAAATTACTTAAAATACCATCGCGTTCAGGGATGTGCTGCGGGAAACCAAAGCCACCGCTCTCTTCGCCGCCCATCAAAACTCCAGCTTGTGTCATGGCAGGAGAGATATGTTTAAATCCAACTGCTACCGTTTCCACTTCAATGCCAAAGTGTTTCCCAATAGTGTCCACCATTTGCGTTGTGGAAATTGATTTGATTACCTTTTGCCCAGGCCACTTTTTATTTTTTACCGCATGCAAAAACAGTAGCGAATAAATTTCATGTGTAGTGATGAAACTGCCATGCTCATCCACAGCTCCAGCGCGGTCTGCATCGCCATCGAGAATGGCACAGTAATCGTAGCCACCTTTTTTCATGGTTTCTATGGCTTCATTTACATGTGGTGGAATGGGTTCTGGATTAATGCCGCCAAAAGTGAGGTCGCGTTCGGAATGCAGCTCTGTGACTGCGTTTCCCAGTAATGAAGAAAAAAATCCAATACCAGCACCATACATGGGCTCTACAAGTACTTTATACTTTTGTTGTTTTATTTTTTCGATATCCACAAGAGTTTTCATCGAACTAAGATATTCTTCTTGAGGATCAAAAACGGTAACAAGTTTTTGTTCTTCAAGATGAGTTTTGAAATCCTCTTTACTTATACACTTTGCTTTTTTTGAAGCGGCATCATTTTTTTGAATTTGATGTTCAACAGGAGTTACAAATTCGCCCGAAGCTGCACCTCCAGTATGTTCTTTAAACTTAATACCATTCCACTTTGGCGGATTATGACTTGCCGTAATCATAATGCCAGCGGTGCATTTTTTGTGATTGGTGTACCAAGAAACTCCCGGTGTTGGGCAAAAGGTAGAAGCATAGAGAACAGGAATATTATTTGCGATAAGAATTCTTGCACATAACTCTGCAGATTCTGGTGATTGGTTTCTTCTATCGTATCCAATAACTACTTGTTTACCCGTGTTGGGAAGAGAAGGGTAGAGATCGCAAAAGGCTTGAATGACTTTGCCAACATTTTCTTCGGTGAAATCTTCGCCAACTACGGCACGCCAACCATCAGTTCCAAATTTTATCATAGCTTCATCCTTTATTTATTTTTGGTTTTCTTGTGCAAATTTAATTGCCTCTAACATGCTGCACTCATCGGCAACACCTTTCCAGGCGATATCTTCCGCTGTTCCATGTGCAGGGCTTACACGAAGAAAAGGAAGCCCGAGCGTAATGTTTAGGATTTTTTTTGCAAATAAAAGTTTTGCGGGAATGAGGCCTTGATCGTGATAGGCTGCGACAATTAAATCGTAATTTAAATATTTTTTTTGCCCAAAAAATGCATCAGCAGAAAATGGTCCGTCAGCATAAATATTTTTTAGCTTAAGCTTTGCAAGTGCTGGTTCAAGTATTGTTTTTTCTTCATCACCCAAATGCCCATCTTCACCGGCATGAGGATTTATGCCAAGTACTGCAATTTTTGGAGTTGAAAGATTAAAATGTTTTTTCAGTTCTACAACTGCAACACTGATGTTTTTTACGATACTTTCAACGTCAAGATGTTCGCAGACTTTTCTCAGCGGAACATGAATGGTATTGAGCATTATCTTAAAGCGTTCATTTCGAGCAGCAAACATCATTACGGGATGAGCTTTGCAATGTTTTCCCAGATATTCGGTATGCCCAAAAAAATCTGGAAGAATTGTGGTGATTCTTTTTTTATTGAGCGGTGCCGTAACAAGGGTTCGAATTTTTTTTTCATCGGCGTACTGAAGCGCAAGCTTTAAACTTTCCAGTGCAATGAGAGGAGAATCTAAGTCTTCAGCTTCTGCAACGCTTACCACATCTACTTCAGCGGGAAGTTTAAGTTTTGTGAGTGTTTCAGTTTTGGCAATGAGATTTTTTGGTGCAAAAAGGAAAATGTTTTTTACTTCCTCTAAAGTGAGAGCGCAAAGTGCTTTTAACACCACTTCAGCGCCAATGCCAAAGGGGTCGCCAATACTTATTCCAATGTTGTGTGGAATATTCATAAAAAAAGTTAACGGATATCAATATAGATACCTTGACGTTGCTGTTGAAGATAATTTTGCAGTTCTTCTTGAACGCGTTTGTCGTAGAGAACATTGTAAATATCATCACGAAGTCGATCAAAATCTTTCGATGAAAGTTCAGGAAGTGAAACCAATTTTATAATAGTAATGGAGTTTGGAGTTAAAAGAGGAAAGCTTACTTGTCCAAGAGAAAGATCTCTTACTGCTCTTGCGATTTCAGGTGAGAGGTCTTTTACATTTACCATTCCTAAATCGCCACCTTGGCTTGCGGCTTGGTCTTTAGAATGTTTTTTTGCCAATTCTTTAAATGTCTTCATATCACCGGCTTGCGCTTGTTTGCTGATGTCGGTTGCTTTTTTATAGAGTGCCTCAAATTCTTGTTGGTCTTTAATTTCTGCGAGAGGCAAAATAATTTGTGCAAGTCCAACTTCGTGTACACCTCTAAATATCTCTTGGTTTTCTTGATAATAATCTTTTAAATCTTGATCTGTAATTTTTACACGAGGTCCAATAAATTGATTTACAAATTTTACGCGTTTAATTTCTCTTCGCATTTGTTCTTTGTACTGATCGAAGCTCATTCCATTTTGTTTCAACTCTGCTTGAAGAGAGGCGCGGCTTAAATGGTTTTGCTCAAGAATATTTACAATAGCTTTATCCACATCGGCATCGCTTACTTCAACTTTTGAATTTTTGAGGGTTTGATCAAAAAGTAAACTATCCACTAGAGAGTCTAGAGCTTGTTGTTCGATTTCTTCATCAGAAAGTTTTCGCTGAGCTTCTTTTTTTAGCGTAGCTTTTTGAGCTTTGATGGCATTTTTCAAATCAGTTTGTGTAATAATTTCACTTCCAACAACTGCTTTAATTTTATTCACCACTTCAGCCTTAAGTGAGCTTGGAAAGAGGAGAATGCAGAAAAGAAAGAATAGTTTAGTTTGTTTTGTCATAAGGATTCATCTCCGTAAGCACTTTTTCATTTATGCTTATAGTAGCATTTGCTTTTAAAGTTTCCATCCAAGAAGAAAGTTTATCTTCAGAGTGGTTTAGACGGATTTCATATTTGATACGAGGTGTAAGTTGAGAGAGAGATTGAAGGTGCGCATCTTTTTTTTCTCTGAGTTTAAAGATTTGATAGCCATAAGGAGTTTTCTCAACTGAACTGAGTTCGCCTTGTTTTAAGTTTTTGCAAATATCAATAAATTCGTTTGGTGCATTGCTGATGTTGATCCAGCCTAGATCTCCGCCGCGCGATGCATCTGGACTTTGAGAAAAATGTTTTGCCATTTTTCCAAAGTTTTCACCTTGAGTAAGTTTTGTATGAACTTCATCTGCAGTTTCTTTTGTGTCGAACAAAATTTGACTGACCAGATATTGCTCAGGCGTAGTGAGGGCAGTTTTATTTTTTTCGTAATAGCTTTCGATTTCGTTTTCGCTGATAGGATCAAGTTCATCCAAAACAAGTTCACTGAGTTTTTGAAGTTTTATTCTTTTTATTTCATCATGACGAATGTGTTCTTTTGAAAGATGAAGTTTTTTGAGCTGTTCCTTTGATTTTGAAGAATCGAGGTTAAATTTTTTAAGCGAAGATTGGAGTTCTTCTTCACTGGGAGTGAGATTTCTTTTTTCAGCCTCATCTAAGAGAATTTGTTCATGAATAAGTCTGTTGAGGGCAGCTTCCTTCATTTTTTTCTTAAATTCGTCAGAGTTGATGAGCAAGGGATCATATTTAAGTACTTCGGTTTGAATAATTCTTTGTACTTCGTCTTGCGTGATGGCCGTAGTATTCACCGTGGCAACCGCACTGCTTTTATTTTTAGTGCAGGCAAAACCAGGCACAAGCAGCAATGATAGGAAAAAGAGGGCGTAAAGCTTTTTCATGAGGACTGTCTGCTAACACAGCCAAGAAGCTCGCTCAAGAGCTTTTTGGCTTCAAAAAGAGTGTCTGCAGAGCTTGGATAGAGTAACAGGTGAGATGGCGGTTTGATGCCAAAATGCTGAGGTTTTTCTTGAACTAATGTGATGATGATTTCCGCAGAAAGTGGACTGTCTGGGCTAAGCTTGCAGGTGAAGGCATTTGCGCTGGCCAGTATTTTGACGATGCGCAGTTGACGAGCAAGTGATTTCACTTTCATGAGTTCACACAGATTGATGGCTTCTTGAGGCAAATGTCCAAAACGATCTTCCAGCTCTGAACGGAAAAGACCAATCTCTTCTTCGCTTTCTAAGTTTGCAAGCCGGCGATAGGTTTCAATGCGTACCCCTTCATCTTGAATATAAGTGTCGGGAAGAAAGGCTTGCACGTGTAAATGCAACTCGGGGTCGATGTCTTCCAAGCGATGCTGAGAGGACATCAGCTTAATTTCTTTTTCCAAAAGCTTGGTGTAAAGTTCATAACCCACATCATTGATGTGCCCGGATTGTGAAGTGCCAAGGATGTTTCCGGCGCCTCGTATTTCTAAATCATGCATCGCAATTTGAAATCCGCTCCCCAATTCGGTGAACCGTTGCAAGGTTGCAAGTCTTCGTTTTGCGATGGACGAAAGTGTTTTTTCAGGAGGAACCAGCAAATAGGCAAAGGCGTATCGATCAGATCTGCCAACACGGCCACGCATTTGATAGAGCTGCGCCAAGCCAAAGCTATCGGCTCTGTTGATGATGATGGTGTTTGCATTTGGAACATCAAGGCCAGATTCAATAATGGTAGTGCAAAGCAACACATCAAATTCTTTTTTGATGAAGCGAATCATTATTTTTTCCAATTCGCCTTCTTTCATTTGTCCGTGAGCAACAGCAATTTTTGCTTCTGGAACAATGTGTTTTAGTTGCGCGTGCATAGAATCGATAGTTTGCACACGGTTGTGCACAAAAAAGATTTGGCCTTTACGTTCTAGTTCGGTGCGAATGGCGTGCGCAATCAGCGATGGCTCGAAACTGGCCACATGGGTGGAAATGGCGTGTCTGTTGATGGGGGCTGTATTAATAATGCTGATATCCCGAATGCCCACCAAAGAAAAATTGAGTGTTCGCGGAATGGGTGTTGCAGTGAGTGTCAGAATATCAACCGTAGCCTTAAATTTTTTGATGTGTTCTTTGTGTTTTACGCCAAAGCGTTGCTCTTCATCCACCACAAGCAGCGCTAAGTTTTTAAACTTGATTCTGTTTTGCAAAAGCGCATGGGTGCCGATGATGATGTCGATGCTTCCAGATTCCAAACGTTTTAATATTTCGTTCTGGTCTTTTTTGGAAACAAAACGTGAAATCATTTCAATGTGAAAAGGAAAACCTGCCAAGCGTTTTTTAAAAGTATCAAAATGTTGAAACGCCAAGATGGTTGTGGGCACTAAAATGGCAACTTGCTTGCCGCTGTTTGCCGCGTGAAAGGCGGCTCTGAGAGCAACTTCTGTTTTTCCGTAACCCACATCGCCGCAAACCAAGCGGTCCATTGGTTTTTCTGAGCACATGTCGCGAAGGGTTTCGTTGATGGAGCGTTCTTGATCTGGAGTTTCATCGTATGGAAATTGTGCGCAAAATTCTTGATATTCATCGCCAGGATCGGGAAAAGCGTATCCAGTCTTAATTTGCCGTTCGGCATAAATTTTAAGCAAGTCACCAGCAATGGCGCGAATTTCTTCTTTTACTTTTTTCTTTAAGTCTTTCCAGCGTGTGGCGCCAAGTTTATCGAGGGGAACAATGCCATCTCCACTGCCAATGTAGCGCTGCACTAAGTTCATGCGATAGACGGGAAGGTAGAGCTTGTCGCCGCCCAAGTATTCCAAAATGAGATAGTCGCCGGGTTCATCGCCAAACTTCAGGTGCTCCAAGCCAAGATAGCGGCCGATGCCGTGATCTTGATGCACCAAAAGATCGTTAGGCGCAATTTCGGAAAACGAAGTAAAGGCTTCGCTTTGAGCCGAACTTGCTTTGGTGCTAAATTTCTGCTTTTTGCCAAAAATTTCTTCTTCCGCAATCACAATCAATTTTTCATCTTCGTATTGAAAGCCTTTAGAAAGAGGCGAGATGCGAACGCGAAGGCCTTGATTTCCAAGGGCTTGCAGCGAAGAAAAACTTCCTGCGAAATCAGTGATGGAAAGAGCATGATGCGAAAATAATTCCTTGAGTCTCTCTGCTTGAATTTCGTTATGACACGTAAATAAAAGAGTGAATCCTTCTCTTATCCAGTCTTTAAGCTGGTTTGAGAGCGAGTCCAAAAGTGAGTGGTGTTTCAACGCATCTTTTTTGATCAGCATTTTCAGCTGAGTGTTTTCTTCAAAATGTACAGATGGCAGAAGATGTAGATTTTCTTTTTGCAGCGAAACAGCATTGAGAGCGAGAAATTTTTTTCCCTGCATTTTTTCGTTTGCTTCTTGTGGTGAAAGAAAAAGTTGGCTTGGCTGAATCAGTTTTTCAAGGCTTTGTGTTTCTTTGTGCAAACCCCCCATTTTTTTCCAGCATTTTTCACTTCTTTCAGCAGAAGCATCACTTTCATCTTTTATGATTAACGTATTGTGAGGCAAATAATCAAAAAAATCTGCCGTTTCTTGATGGAAGAGAGGAAAAAAAGTTTCAATGCCACTGAAGCTCAGTTGTTGCTTCAATTTTTCGGTAATGCTTCGAATTTCTGGCAATGGAAGATTGTGTTCTGCCGCTAAGTCGCGCAGTTTTTCAAGTGCGTCTAGCGATTTTTCTTTTGTGAAGAGAAATTTTTGTACCGGAATAATATCAAGCTGCAGCAGATCTTTCGCCTTCATCGATTTCTGACTCGACGGCGAAAAAGGGCGAAGGCTTAAAATAACATCGTCCTCAAACTCAACACGGACAGGTGTTTCCCGAAGCGGTGGCCAAAGATCAACAATGGCTCCACGAACGGAAAACGTGCCGATGTCTTCCACCAGCGAAAATTCTTCGTAGCCACATTCAACTAAAATATGAGTAAGTTCATCGCGATCAAGGTTTTGTTTGAGTGTGAGTGAAAAAAAAGCTTCAGACAAAAAAGAAGCCGGTGGAAGTTTTTCCCGCACAGCATTTTCGGTGCTGATAATAGTGAGCGCTCTGTTTTGCTTCAGCTGTACCAAGGCTTCCACTTGCTTTGCCCAGGTTTCGGCATCGCCAGAAAGTTGTGTGTAGGGAAGGGTTTCCTGTTCGGGGTACAAGAGCAGCTTATGGTTTTCGCTGTGATCGAGAAAGCTTTTGATCTCGCTCATGAGCTGCTCTGCAGCTTGATTGCTTTCGGTCAAAATGAGCAAACAGCCTTCATTTTTTTGCACCAGCTTCGAAAGCAGATACGACTTGGCCCCACCATGCACGCCCTGCAGTGCATAGCCAGTAGAAAGCTGATCTGTAAAAAGCGTCTCACAGATCTTGGAAATGGTGTTTCTTACAGACATCGTTCTTTCAAACTGATTTTAATAACAAAAATAAAGCCGCGCTCTAGCAAGAATGCTCACGTTTGCCAATGTTTGATTTCTGCCCTTTTTTCAGAAGCCGCGCTCATTCTCTCTTAGGGCGTGTGGAGAATGAGTTATGTTCCGAAACGCTCGAGTTTTGGAGTGAAAGAAGGAAGTTATTGTAATGTTAAGCCATAATACATTTGAAGAAATCCATCTATCTCTTTGACGGTTTGACCTCCAAAGCCTTTTATTCTGCGAAGTTCAGCTTTCCTTATTTCTGCTAATGCTTCTGGTGTTGTAATACCGCGCTCCTTTAGAAACTTTATAACTTTTGGTGTGAGACGATCATGATAAAACGGGTATGGACTGCGTAATGCTAATCCACACGTGGCAAGAGAATCTTCTATTGTTTTCAGGTAGCCCCTTTGCCAACCCGTTATACCGGTCAGTGTATCGCTCTCCTCGCCCAACAATTGTCCAAAGGTGTTGATGCCAGCAGATCTGAGCATTTCTGATACTGCTTCAGGAAATTTACCTTCAATATTTCGAGTCCCCATAATGTCTCTGTGCAAAGCGTGGAGCCTTGTTGCTCCTTCGGCCAGGAAGGTGCCAATATTGTTTGGATAATCATCGATCTTTGGTGCGTTTAGCTGCGCGACATAATATTTCCAATGGTTTATTTCCACAACAGCGCTTAAATCACTCTGTTTAAGATCTGGGGGGGTGGGATAAAGGAGATCGGTAAACCGACAACCTTTTATCTTTACAGCTACAGTTGCCCCTGCTGCAAAAAGGGCGAATATAAGGTTTACTTGAAGTGCTAGCCCGACGCTTGGGCTAAGGTCTTCTATAACGACTCTATCCGTGCCGTGAGTAAGCACACATATACCACTGCCTGGGTTTCCTCGTAATAGAGATGCATTGAAAATAGGTCCAGCCCCATCACTCATGAGAGCATGAGGAAAAAAAATGGATGGAACATCCAGACTAAAAGCACGAAGGTTTATTTTGCACGCAAGGTTGTAAGCAGATCTCAAGTTGGGAGCGATACCATCTGCAGTTGTTGCAATGGGTGCTGCATTTCCACTTGATGGAGCAAAAAACCTTCCGGGTGGAAGTTTTGGAAGTATTTGAAGAGTTGTAAGCATTTTTTTCCTCCTGCTTGATTTTGAGTGTTGTGCTTCGTGCTTCGAGTTCCTTTTCGCTGTTTTCGGCAAAAAGTTGCTAAAAAATAATACAGTGTTTTAGCTCTTTTTTTCTCAGCATTTTGCTCAAATACGCAACTTTTGCCTGCTTGGGGGCCGATAGCTTAAGGATAGGGTGTGTTTGAAGGAAATGGGTTCTTGTTCTTTTGGGGTAATGAGACTATACTTTTTGAACAAAAAGAGAGGGATATCAATATGTTAAATGGTGGTTTTGCTGATATTAAGGGCTTTGATTCGTTTCAGAGCAATCTGCTCAAACCTTCTTTGGACGTCGATAAGAGCGTTGTTAAAGAAATCACGGATATCAAAAAAGAGATCGACAAGGCCGGTGAAAAAAAGAACGAAAAGCTCGCCCGCGCCCTCATTGACTTTGCCAAGCATACCTTAAAGGCCTCAAAAGAATCCAAAACTGCATTTCAAACGATCAGACTTCCTGGCAAGCGCGAAGTAAAAGACCTGCGCGACAAGCTGAAAAAGTCAGAGGCCAAGCACAAAACAAAAGAGGGTCAGCAAGAAGCAAAGCAAACAGAAGGAAAAATGCAGGGCGGAAAAGCGGCCGCGGTTTCTCGTTCATATGTAATGCGTCAAGGGAAGATGCTAGAAAAAAATGCGCAACAAGCACAGACACAACAAGCGCATCAAACAAACGCAAACGCGCAACCAACACAAGCAACGACAAAAGAACGAGTGCAACAATTGCTCAATGCCTTTGAAAAGCTTGTGGTAGCAAGGTTTGAGCAAGGTGCGGAAGTTGCAAATCCCAATAATGGAAAATTAGCCTTTGGCGAAAAATCACTCGCCATGTGGAAAAGTTTTTTTGAAGGCATGATGGGAAGAACCGTTACCAAAAAAACTTCACTCGAAGACATTAGCAATTTTCTTTTTCGCGGCTTAATTCAAAAAGGAAATGGAAAAGGCATTGTGATTTCCGATCTCGTACTGGCCAATGGAAAAATTGAAAAGTTTATTCGATTTAGTGTGATGGCAGATGCTCTTGCAAAATTAAAAAGTATGAATCCTGGAGATATTTTTTCAAAAGCTGCACTTGAAGGCATGAACGATGAAGACTTGATGTACTTAGCGCTCAAAGCTTCACAAGGGAGCGAAATTGCTTTTAGTCAAGATGCATCGAAGGGAAAATTTTTGTTGGCGGGACAAACCGAAGCGATGCTTTCGCATGATCTTGGCGTTCCACTTCATGCGCAATTACAAAGTAAAACTCGTCTCATGAAAAGAAGAGGTGGCTTTGGCGGATTTATGGGTTCATTTCTCGAAAACGATCTCGAACCGCAAGATGATCCTTACCGCTTCGTGCCTTGGTGGCATTGGGGAAGGTTGAGCGCTCCGGTTAAATCGCCAAATCGTTGGGTGACCATTGCTTTCTACCTTGCACTTCTTGCCATGGCCTTGATTGGCATTGCGACGATGACTTCACGATTGTTGCCGTGATGAATTGACAAGATGTTGTGGATCAGTTTTTTCAGTTTCCTCTCCCTTAAGGGAGAGGACTAAGGTGAGGGTGAGCTTTTTTTGCTCAGACAAAACTTTTCTCCCTCCCCTTAATCCCCTCCCGCTAGGAGGGGGTTATAAAATCAAACAATTCAAAACAAATTAATTAATAGGGCCGAGAGGTTCGCCGCCTAACACATGCACATGCAAGTGAAAAATTTCCTGACGCGAATCTTTTCCAGAATTGATCAGCGTGCGGAATCCGGTAACATCAACGCCAGTGATTTGTGCAACATGTTGAACCGCTTCAAGAAGATGTGCAAACACTTCTGCATTTTTTACATCCACTACAGAAGTGAAGTGCTCCTTGGGAACAACCAGTACATGCGTGTTTGCGGCGGGGTTGATGTCGTTGAAAGCTACTACATGCTCGTTTTCGTAAATAATCTCAGCAGCTATTTCTTTGTTGGCGATTTTACAAAAGAGACAATTTTTCATGTTTCCTCCTATTCCTCTGCAATAGTTTCTTCAGCGCTGTCTTCAAGGATGTTGGTGATGTAATCAACGCCACTTTTGAGGTCGATTTTTCTCTGGTAAAAAGCTTTGTTGACCACCAAACCTTCCAAGCGAGGAAGTTTGAGGGACAAGATTTTGCGAATGTCGTGAAGTTCTTCAATTTCACTGGTGAGAAAAATTCTATTCAAACTTCCTTCGCAAAAACGTTTTGTGCTCAAGAGTGAATCGGCTGAGATGACGCCATCACTTCCCACATCGGAATAAAAAATGGCATATATGCCTTCGTCACGAAATTCTTTTGCATGTTCTTCTGCAGTTTTGTGTGAAGGTTTTGCCCAACCGGGAATGTGTAATTTTTTTTCTTTCACATCAATGCTCACGGCAATCCGCTTTGGATGGGCTTTTGCCACTTCACTTAAAAAATCTGGTTCTTGATAGGCGATGGCATCTAACAAGCAAAGGTGAACTCCCTTCTTCAAATAAAACTCAACGGAAGCGAGAGTGCGAAAAGTTGCAGTAACGTGAACTGTAAATCCAAGTTTGCGAATATCACTCACTACACTTTCATTTTCACTTTTGGCGAGTGTGGAAAGATTGAGGTCGTGCAGCAAAAGCGTTTGAATGCCAGCTTCTTTTAGTGCAGTGGCAAATTCAAGGGGGTCTTCGGAAAAGAGGGCTGTTTTGCTGCCTTCAGGTCGTACTGCTTTTTTGTGTTTCACATAAACCATTGGAATCAGTTGCATGGTTTCCCCCAGAGAAACTTAAATATTTTTTTTGCGAATAATATTTGCTCCTAATGCACACAGTTTTTCTTCCATATGATCGTAGCCACGATCGAGGTGATAAATTCTGCTCACTTCAGTTTGCCCATCGGCTGCAAGTGCAGCTAAGACAAGGCATGCAGAGGCGCGGAGATCAGTTGCCATAATGGGTGCTCCGGTGAGCTTTCGCTTTCCATTCACAATTGCGGTATGGCCCTCAATGTTGATATCAGCTCCCATGCGTTTTAATTCTGGAACGTGCATGAAACGATTTTCAAAAATATTTTCGTTGATGATGCTGGTGCCGTTAGCTTTGCACATAAGTGCCATGAACTGTGCTTGTAAGTCGGTGGCAAAACCAGGATGAGGTGCAGTGGAAATGTTGACACTTTTAATTTCACTTGCTCCGATAATAGTAAGATCATTTTTATTTTTTTCAACACTTGCACCGGTATCGATAATGCGATCGAGAAAAACAGAAAGATTTTCTGTTGGCGCATTGTGCAAGGTGATTTTTCCGCCGGTGATGGCAGCAGCTATTACAAACGTACCAGCTTCAATGCGATCTGACATAACACGGTGGTGAACAGCGTGGAGTTTTTCAACGCCTTCAATTTCGATGTGATGGGTTCCAGCTCCGCGAATCTTTGCACCCATATTGCAGAGATGCTCTGCGAGCTCTACCACTTCAGGTTCTTTGGCAGCATTTTCCAAAATGGTGGTGCCTTTTAGCAGGCAGGCTGCCATCATAATGTTTTCGGTTCCAGTCACGGTGACTTTGTCGAAGGAAATGTGGGCCGCTTTTAAGTTTTCTGCAAACACTTCTACATAGCCGTCGTGAAGTTCAACTTTTGCACCCATTTGCTCAAGTGCTTTCAAGTGTAAGTCGATGGGACGTGCGCCAATAGCGCATCCGCCGGGGAGTGAAACTTTTGCATGACGAAGCCTGGCAACAAGTGGGCCCATTACCAACACAGAAGCGCGCATGGTTTTTACGAGTTCATAAGGAGCATCATCGGCTACAATTTTATCAGCATTCAATTTGACGCCGTTTCCGTTTTGCTCTGAACTTACTCCCAAGTGTGAAAGCAATTTCAGCATAGTGGAAATATCTCGCAGGCGAGGAACGTTTTCGAGGCTGTGCGTGCCTTCGCAGAGTAAGCTGGCAGCAAGCAAAGGAAGTGCGGCATTCTTCGCGCCAGAAATATTCACTTCACCTTCAAGTTTTTTTCCGCCTTCGATAAGAAAACTATCCATAAAAATATCCTAATCAGTTTGCGCAATCAAAGTTCGGTAGATGCCCGCTAAGTCTTTTTGGATCAGTATTTCCCGATAGCAATTTGATTTTTCTGCAATGTGTGAAATGACCAGAGCTTGATCGTATCCCATTTCGAGAAAGAGAAAGCCTCTTGATACCAAGAACTTTGGTGCAGTTTTTATGATTTGTTCGGCAATTGCAAGTCCGTTGTTTCCGGCAACGATAGCATTTTTAGGCTCATGTTTTAGTTCTTTTTCCAGATTTTCATAATCAGTTTCAGAGCCATAAGGTGGGTTGGCGGTTATCACATTGTACAGTGGGGCAATGGGACAATGGGGCAATGCTTCAAAAAGATTTCCGCAGAGAAATTGAGTGCGAGCTTGTGCAAAGAGCATGTTTTCTTTTGCCACGTCCAATGCTTTTTTAGAAATATCGGTCAGTGTAAATTGTGCGTGTGGTAATTCACTGGCAAGTGCAGCTGGAATGCATCCGCTGCCAGTGCAGAGATCTAAAAGCTGAAGTGGATTTGTATCTGAACTAAATTTTTCAAGAACAGCTTCTACAAGATGTTCAGTTTCTGGCCGTGGAATAAGAACATCTGGCGTAACTTTAATGCGTCTCGTCCAAAAATCTTTATAGCCCAAAATGTAAGCCATCGGCTCTGATGCAAGTCTACGTTGAAGAAGCTGTTGAAAGTTTTTTTCTTCACCTTCACTTAGGGATTCATTTTTTTTTAAAATTATATCAGAACGCGAACAGTTTAGAGTTGCACACAACAAAAGTTCGGCTTCAAGTCGTGGAGTATCTTTGTGCGCAGCTTGCAATTGTTCCACTGCATTTTGAAGGAGGGGAAAAATCATCTTCAAGTTTTTTGCTCTTTGAGAGCTTCGGTTTGATAGTGTGTGCGAAGAGCTAAGATGATGTCGTCTATTTCACCGTTCATAAAAGAGGGGAGATTGTGCATGGTGTAGCCGATGCGGTGATCTGTCACACGACTTTGGGGGAAATTGTAGGTGCGAATTTTTTCGCTTCGGTCGCCGCTTCCAACTTGAGCTTTTCTTGCTTCAGATTCTGCGCTTGCTTGTTTTTGAATTTCAATATCCAACAATTTAGAGGAAAGCACTTTCATCGCTCTTGCTTTATTTTTGTGTTGAGAGCGATCATCTTGGCACGCAACGACAACTCCAGTTGGAATGTGAGTAATGCGAACGGCGGAAGAAGTTTTGTTCACGTGCTGACCGCCGGCTCCGCTTGCGCGGTATGTATCGATGCGAAGATCTGCTGGGTTGATGTTCACATCTACTTCGTCAGCTTCGGGAAGCACTGCAACCGTAACAGCGGAAGTATGGACGCGGCCTTGCGTTTCTGTTTCGGGCACACGCTGCACACGATGCGTTCCACTTTCAAATTTAAGTTTGCTGTAGACATTTGTACCAGAAATAAGCACCACAATTTCTTTCAGTCCACCGAGGCCAGTGAAGTTTTGATCAATCACTTCCACTTGCCAATGTGCACGCTCGGCATATCGAGCATACATGCGAAAAAGTTCGGCGGCAAAAAGTGCGGCTTCTTCTCCGCCAGTTCCAGCGCGGATTTCCAGGATAACGTTTTTGCTGTCGTTTGGATCTGAAGGAAGAAGAAGGATTTTTAGCTCATCTTCACATTCCGTAATAGTTTTTTCGAGAACTGGAATTTCTTCCTTCGCCATTTGGCGAATGTCTTCATCATTTTTCTCTTCGAGAAGTTTTTTGTTTTCTTTTAGTTCTTCTTTAAATTTTTTATATTTTTGGAAAATATCGACAATTTCTTTTAGTTTCGAATGTTCTCGTGTGATTTGTTGATAGCGATTTTGATCAGCCATGACACTTGGATCAGAAAGCTTATAGCTGAGGTCTTCGTATTTTTTTACCAGCTCGGAGAGTTTATCAAACATGGTGTGTTTCCGTTTTTGTCACGTCCTAAAATAGTTGACACTTAGTTAAGTCGTCCAGC
>PCXC01000077.1 GCA_002796345.1 Deltaproteobacteria bacterium CG11_big_fil_rev_8_21_14_0_20_42_23
ATTTGAATTTATTTAGGATAGTGGTAACTCGAGCACACATTTTTTGCCATTATGCCCAGGATGACAGCAAAGTGTTTGAATTGCTGGATCCCTGCCTTCGCGAGGATGACAAGCTCTCAAATTGAGGACACGCACTACATTTATTTCTTCAACAAGAAATCGTCATAGTCACAAGAGGCAGGTTTGTGCACTGCGTTTCCATCGGTGAGAAGGGCAATTCTTGGATTTTTGTCTGGTTTTGAACCAAAATGCTTTTTATAGTCTTCAAGCACATTTACTTTTACGCTGTGCCAAGAACGAAGACCTGAAGTTCCTGTTCCCATCACTATAATTTTAAGACGGCCTTCTTTTCTTACGACAACTTTTCCTTTTGGGAGCGTGCTGCTCCACACGTATTTGAGCGCATTTCCACTCATTTGCCCCACGGTGACGTACACACCACAAGCGCTGTCATTGGTGTTGCCGTTGTCTTCGTGTGCGCCGGTTGGAATAACGCTTGGACGCCATCTCCAGCTCAAAGTGGGGTATTCGGCCACATCCCAGGGGAAGTTGAATAAAATTTGCACGGAAATATCTTCATTATCAGTAGCGTTTAAAAATTGATTCATTCCCTCTTTTTTTACACGATACACTTTTGTCGCTTTGCTGCGTTGAAAAGGCCAAGTTCTCCAAGAGCTTGGAAAGTGATTCACGCGATACGATTCGAAGTCGTCTACTATTTTTGATCCCTCAGCGAGCAAAGCTGGTGGAGCCGTAGGTTTGCTGACTTCTACGCGTTGATAGGCCTGCGCCGATTTGATGGCCACACCATCTTTAGAAAACACTTCTTGCGCGAGAAAAAGGGTGAAAAGGAAAAAGAAACAAAGCGACGTTTTTTTCATAGGCGCATTCATAACGTATTAGGTGAAAGACGCAACTATCTTTTCTAAAGCATTTGCTAAATCCTTTGGCAGTTTTGATTCTACTGTTATGCGTTCTTTTGTGGTGGGGTGGTTGAAGCAAAGGGCGCTGGCATGCAGAAAGTGGCGTTTTAAACCAAGAGCATCTTCTTTTTTTCGCTTTGTGTTTTGATAGAGTTTGTCGCCAGCTAACGGGAAACCCAAGTGGGACAAGTGTACGCGGATTTGATGTCTAACGCCGGTAATAATTTTAACTTCCAATAAACTGTAATCACCAAATACTTTTAGCGTTTTATATTCTGTGTGCGCTGGTCTTGCTTTGTGCTCTGAAGCCAGCTCTTGATTTTCGCAGCAGATCATTTTTTTCACGTTTGTAGGATGATGCGCGATAGGAATTTGAATGAGGCCTTGTGCTTTTGTGTGGCCAAGCACGAGGGCCAAGTAGATTTTTTCCACACTGCCTTCGTTCCACTCATTTCTTAATTGC
Source organism: Deltaproteobacteria bacterium CG11_big_fil_rev_8_21_14_0_20_42_23 (assembly GCA_002796345.1). Classification (NCBI taxonomy): domain Bacteria; class Deltaproteobacteria; species Deltaproteobacteria bacterium CG11_big_fil_rev_8_21_14_0_20_42_23. The sequence continues at coordinate 1,387 of PCXC01000077.1, forward strand.
GCATAGATGCCAGCATCTTTCGCCAGCATCACTATTCCAGAAGTGTCGTTATCAAGTCTGTGAACTAAACCGGCATCGGGAAGAGTAGAAAGTTGAGGCAAATATTCAAGCAGCATTTTGCTGAGACAATCGCTTTGCCCTTTTTTGCTGGGAAGGCAAGGGAGACCCGCTGGTTTTTCTAGCAGGATGATGTCTTCGTCTTCATAATGAAGCACAAGGTTTGATTTCATAAGAGCTTAAGGTTTTGTGGCGCACTGCACTTGCAAGTCAGCATGATTAATATTGAAACGTTCGCTCAAAATGTGTTGAGCTTGTTTACGAATGTTATCCACTTGCGAAATAGGCTGATCTTCCACTTCGATATGCGCTGTCATCATGTACATGCCTTTGGTGAGTTCCCACAAATGCACGTCGTGGACGCCTTTGATGTCTGCGAGTTGCAAAAGAGAAGTTTTGATTTCATCGACAGAAAGTTCTTTTGGAGTAGCTTGCAAAAGAATATGGACGGCATCACGCAAAAGTCCATACGCCCAATAGCTGATCACCAAGGCGATGAGCGCCGATGCAATAGGATCGGCATATACCCAGCCGGTATACTTGACAATGATGGCGGCAATCACAACACCAACAGATGAAAAAAGATCACCAAGCATATGCAAAAAAGCGCCGCGCACGTTCATGTCTTCTTTAGAAACATCATGTAAAATATAAGCCGTGAGGGCATTTACCGAAAGGCCAATTAAGGCAATAACGAACATTGGCCCTGATGCAATGTTTTCGGGGTCTTGCAGGCGATGGTATGCTTCAGCAAGAATAAAATAAGCGACCACAAAAATGGTGACGGCATTTAGAAGTGCAGCTAAAATTTCTGCGCGATAAAACCCAAAGGTATTTTTTGTGTTTGCAGGTCTGATGGCAATGCGAATAGCAAAATAACTTACTCCTAAAGCAAAAATATGAGAAAACATATGGCCCGCATCTGAAAGCAGGGCAAGAGATCCTGAGTAGATACCTCCACCAATTTCAAGAAACATGGTGACGGTGTTGATGACAATGGAAATGAGAAGCCCGCGTTGTTCTTTTTGTCGATAAGTATTTTCGGCGTGGTGATGATGGCGTTTTTTCATCCGGTCTTGCTAGCGTGAAAAAGAAGAAGAAGCAAGGGTCAAGAGAGCCAAGAGTGTCATAGCTTCTCTGTCAATTTTGGTTATAGTCGAATACTTGAATTGATCGAGGAGATCCTTCGTTCCACTCAGAATGACAACAAAGTGTTTTAATCCTGGATCCCCGCCTTCGCGAGGATGACAAACCTTAATTGAGATTGCTTCACTTTGTTCGCAATGACAATTAAGGCCGCAAGCGTGTGAGCATTCGTGGGAATGGAATGGTCTCGCGAATATGACGTGTTCCGGAAATCCAGGCTACAAGGCGCTCTAAGCCGTATCCAAAACCAGAGTGTGGAACTGATCCATATTTTCTGGTGTCGAGATACCATTCAAAGGCTTCCACCGGAAGTTTGTGTTCTTGAATGCGTTGAAGCAAAACATCGTACGAATCTTCACGTTGACTTCCGCCGATTATTTCGCCGTAACCCTCGGGTGCAAGCATGTCCGCGCAAAGTGCCAAGTGTGGATGTTGCGGATCGCGCTTCATGTAGAAGGCTTTTACTTCGGCAGGATAGCGCTCGATGAAAAGAGGGCAGCTTTCATTTTCGGTGAGCAAGGTTTCATCTTGCGCGCCAAGATCGTCTTTTTCGGTGATAGCGCTTCCAAGTTCTTGCAAGCGCGCAACAGCTTCTGCATGTGCAAGGCGTTTGAACGGAGCTTTTACTTCTTTTAGCTTGCTGGTGTCGCGTTCAAGAATGGTGAACTCTTCTTCGTTGCAGCGAAGGCATTCGGCTACGATGAAGCTGATGAGCTGTTCTTGAATCTGTAAGTTTTCTTCGTGCTCTACAAAGGCGGCTTCGGCATCCATCATCCAAAATTCGGTGAGGTGGCGACGGGTTTTGGATTTTTCGGCACGAAACACAGGGCCAAAGTCAAAAACGCGGCCATGACTCATGATGGCGGCTTCTAAATAAAGTTGACCCGATTGCGAAAGATAGGCCGAACCCATGTCAAAATAGGGCACTTCAAAAAGCGTGGTGGTGCCTTCGCAGGCGGCCGGCGTTAAAATGGGCGAATCAATTTTGATGAAGTGGTTTTGCGCAAACCAATCATAGGTGGCGTTAATAATGGTATTGCGAATGCGTTGAATAGCCCATTGGCGCTTGGAACGAAGCCATAAGTGTCTGTTATCTAAAAGAAATTCTGGGCCGTGCTCTTTTTTGCTGATGGGATACTCTTGCGAAATCTGCACAATGCTCACATCGCTGACGAGGAGTTCGTATTCATCGTTTTTGGGATGCTTATTCACTTTTCCGGTCACAATAACGGACGACTCAATTGTCAATTTTTTGACATCTTCCCATAAAGTTTCTGAAACTTCACTTTTAACCACAATAGCCTGCACAAATCCCGTTCCATCACGAAGCTGTAAAAAGCTGATTTTGCCGGAAGAGCGAAAGTTGTAGACCCATGCCTTGAGGGTAACGGTTTCGCCATTTTTTTGATGAAGGTCTGAAATAAAATCTTGCTGCATAGCGTGCTCCAAAGCGGTTAAAAAGTGAATGCGCATTCAAATCAGCTTGGGGAAAGAAAATCAACTTCGAAATTACAATCTCCCCAAAAACCAGAAAGTACCTGGCACTTTTTGGTGATTGGCACACTTGGCATCCGCTTTGCATTTTTACTGTTCTCGTTGAGAAAGGAAGTAAAATGCAAAAGCAAGTGGCGAACATAAAAGAGCGATGCCGAAAGCAAGTGATGCAGCTTGTAGCTTTTTGCGCGTGCCTCTTTTTTATGATTGCCATTTCTTCTGCGGCAAAAGCTGAAACGTGGCAACAGGCTGATTGGTCGGAAGCAACGCTTGATAGCCTCGATGCCTCAAGTGGGCTTTCGCTTCAGCAAACTGAAGGATGGTTTGATGCCGATTGGCAGTATCGAAAACAACTGACGGTTTCTCCTGTGAGTGAAGGCGTTTCCAATTATGCACTTCACCTTACTCTTTCTTTTGAGACTGGCATGAGCGAAGATTACGCTGACCTTCGCTTTACCGATGAAAATGGCGATCTCCTTTCTTATTGGATTGAATCAAGTTCCGAAACCGAAGCAAGTGTTTGGGTGAAAGCAGATTTTCCATCCGTTTCTACAAGCACCCTTCTTTATCTCTATTATGGAAATGCAGATGCAGATTCGCTTTCTGATGCTGCATCTGTTTTTTCGTTTGCAGAAGATTTTGAAACTTTTTCTGGATGGACAAAACATGGCAGCGGAAACCTTGAACAAAGCACAGCGCAAGCTGCTAGCGGTTTAGCTTCAGGCCACAAAATCACAAATGGTGATCCCAGTGGCGCAGTGAAAAGTCTTGGAACCACACTTGGCCGTGGAACAGTTTTGGAATTTTGGCTTCGTAGAAATGCAGCATATACAGGTGGTGCAGCCGATCGCGTTGGTTTGATTGACGCCAATGGAAATGGCTATGGCTGGATTTTCAATCACAGCACAGGTCAGCTGGGCATTGATAAACGTACAAATCATTCAGCTGTCGTTTCTGGATATGTCAGTGCAAGTTCAGTGAAGGACGATTGGATTTTTGCACAGTTTATTATCGAAGCTGATGGAAGCATCACTGCAAAGCAGTGGCTTGATGGCGAGCTGATTGCAGAAACGCAAATTACCGATGCAAGCTACAGCAGTTTTTCTCAAGTCTATATTTATGGTGGCAGTGATTACTGGGTAGATGATATGCATGTTCGCCCATACCTCGCAACAGAGCCCACAGTAAGCATTGGCGCCGAGGTTTCAAAGTTTGCAAGTGCAGGAACTGTCACTTCAAGTATTTTTGATATGAGTTCAAGTGGTGGAAAACTCTTGAGTGTAGATCTTGAAGGAGAACTTCTTTCAGGTGTTGCGGTAAAAATAAGAACTTCGAATGACGCGCAAATGCTTGGTGCAACTGCATTTTCGGCTTGCAACGAAATTTCAACGCTTGCTGATGTAAGCGGAAATAATTGCCTTCATGATGGTGATCGTTATGTGCAGTATCAACTTTCGTTTGCACAAGTTGACCTTGCGTCGCCGGTGCTTGAAAGTATCACGCTCAACTACGAAGCGTATTTGCTGTCGGTTGTGGCAAGAGCTGGAGCAGATGCAACAATAGTTGCAGGAAAAACCTATCAGCTCAGTGGAGCTAATTCTGTTGGCAGAGATCTTAGCTACAGTTGGGCAATTGTTACAGGCGATGGCATTCTCACAGATGCAACTTCTACAACGCCCAGCTTTTCAAGCAGTGCTGATACAGCTTCCCAAAACGTTCGCATTTTTCTCACCGTTCGTGATGTAGCAGGAACGCGCAATACCGATGAAATTGTATTGCATCTTGTGGGAACTCAGACCGGTGGAAATGTTTCAAGTGCAGCGGCGGGAACCTATCAAAACCAAGGCATTTTCGAAGAGCTTGGTACATCTGCAGATGGAAGTGCAAATGTGCTCTCTCTTTCCATTGGCGCAACTACGCTTGAGCTTCCCAATAACAAAACCGATTATTCTTTTTCCATCAACTCTGCAGGCAAGATGGTGCTTGGAGTTTCCGACGATCAAGAAACACGAGGCAGTGTTTATTTGTTTGAACAAGCGCTTGCGCAGTTGAGCGGAACCATTCGCGTTTCAGAATCTGCGCGTTTGAGCGTGACGCAAGTGTTGGCAGCCAATGGAAGTTTTGGAACGCAAAAGCAAATTGTTCAAACCAGCAATGGCGCCGTAACAGAAATAATTGGCAATGGTGTTGGTGATGAATTTGGACGCTACGTTGAAACGGGCGATCTTAACGGCGACGGTGTTGACGAAATTGTGGTTGGCGCGCCAGGTGCGGGAAGCTACGGCGCAGTGTACATCTACACTTCCGCAGGCGAGTTGTTGGGAGTTGTTTTGGGAACAGCAGAAAATCCTGCTTATTCGTTTGCGCTTGGTCATCTTTTTTCCGCAACTCATATGGACTTGGTTTTTGGTTCCAACAACTTTGCACAAGGTTCAAGTTTGCATAGGAGCCAGGAAAGCCATGTTACCACTGTAGATGCGGTGAGTATCGTAAATGGAAATCAAAACTTTAGCGGAGTGAGTAGCCTCACCGATGAGTTTGTTGATGTTCAGCTTGGCGCAGGCGAAAGCTACAGATCATTTCTAGTAGATGACTTCAACGCCGATGGCATTGATGACGTGGTGCTTGCTTCGGATGCTGGAGAAGTTTCCCTTTTCTTCGGAGCGTTTGCATCGGGAACAGACAAAGCAAGTGGTGAAGAAGATGTGCTGATTACTGGTTTTGAAGATCTTGCAAGTGCAGGCGAATCACTTGCTGCCGGTGATGTGAATGCCGATGGGATCAAAGACTTGGTGGTAGGCGAGCCAGGTTATCAAAATGCGAGAGGCGCTGTACATGTTTTCTTTGGCCAGTTTGCGGGCCGTGATTCCATAAATGCACAAGATGATTATTCACATTTAAGCTTGCTTGGCGAAAGTGATGGCATGCGTTTCGGCAGTGATGTGAGTGTTGTAGATAGCGATGATGACGGAAAAGATGAAGTGTACAGCGTAAAATCAGGCAGCAGCATTTACAAACTCAACTTAGATGAAGCGCCATCTGGCCCAGATGGTGGCAGCGATTCAGGTGAAGGCGAAGTAACAGGCTTCGCCGCAAATGGCGGCGGATGTTCACTGCAGCCAACTGCACCAAACTTCAACCTCTTCGTAATCTTTCTTCCACTGCTTGCACTTCTTGGTGTATGTCGGAAAAAAATATCATCCCTCTAAAACTCTCTCCAAATCAGCCTTCATCTCTGAAGCGCTCTGGTAGCGGTTTTGTGGGTGGGGTTGTGTTGCTTTGCGGACCACTGCATGCATTGCAGCTTCGAAGTCATTGTTCGCAAGAGGCAGTGGGACATCAGTGCTTAACTTTTCAGAAAGCAGCATGAAGGGTTCATGTTCGCAAAGAGCATAGGCGAGGCAAATGCCTAGTGCGTAAAGGGGAATGGCAAATGAAGATTCAGTGTCTTGATGATGAAAACTTTGGTAAGCATAGGCCATTTCGGGAGCCATGTATCCCCATTGTTGGTAACTTCTGTCCTTAATGCAAATCTTCTGTGCCAGCGCGTTTAGATAAGGATGTGCGCGAAAAATGTGATCGTAATCTAAAACAACCCCTTCCTCATCACCGTTGGGAAGAGTGTGAATGAAAAGGTTAGGAGGGCGAATATCCAAATGCACCAAACCAAGTTGCTCCAAACATTCCAATGCGGTGCAATAGCCAACAAAAAGCTTTGCGGCGCTGAGATAAGAAATTCTTTCCGTTCGTTCTATTCGTGAGCTGAGTGTTTCACCCTCCAAGTTTGGAAAAGCGGAAACATAGAGTGGATCGTATCTTCGTCCCCCCTGAAAAACCCTCCATGAGCACATCGAAGTGAGTAATGAGAGTGGTTTACGGTTTGGTGTTGTTGAAAAAAG
>PCXC01000078.1 GCA_002796345.1 Deltaproteobacteria bacterium CG11_big_fil_rev_8_21_14_0_20_42_23
CAATTTCAAACGCCCTTTTTTCAACAACACCAAACCGTAAACCACTCTCATTACTCACTTCGATGTGCTCATGGAGGGTTTTTCAGGGGGGACTATTGTACTAAAAAACACCTCATATATGCGGTGTAGATAACTGTCAAAGTAAAATACAAAGACCTCACATATGAGGCCCAAGAAAAGAGATCCCCTGCTTGTAAAAGTAGGAAAGAAGATACAGGAAATGAGGATTGAAGCCGATTTGAGGCAAGAAGACCTTGAGGAGTATGGCATCAGCTGGAAGCACTGTCAACGCATTGAGGCGGGCACCACCAACACAACAGTACAGTTTCTCTACAAGATAGCAAAAGCCTTCAAATGCCACCCAAGCGATTTGTTACCCTAACGCTGACTTTTCAAAACTAAAATTCTACTGATACACCTTTTTCATCATAGGCTTCTAGTGCATCTCGTGCTTGTTCATAGGTAATGACGATACCTGGGTCCTGGTCCAAATGGACGCTTGTAGATTTACAATCGGGGAGAACTTTTCGAAGTAAAGCAACAGCAGCCTCTTTACGTTCAGAGATCGAAGCTCCTTCAATACGGCCTTCAGCCAAATCCTGCAAAAAACCTATGAGGGGAACAGGATCAATCTTGGATCGCAACTCCTCAGTAAGCAAGTTGCCAACCCCGCTCTTACGCCCAGCCCCTTCTCGTTTTCCACCTCGTGCCATGTTTCCTTCTTACTGATTTTTTGATTGTTTTTCAAAGGAAATGGGGAAAAATTTTATCTAAAAGAGTTAAAAGAGAACCCAATACTATCATAGGTAAACCAATCTTGAATAAGCTCGGATGCAGAAAAGAAGCTAAATAAACTTTTTTCCCATTTCCAGTCTCTTGGTAGGCCCCTCCAAGGTTTTTACCAAAAGAAAAAGCAACCAATATTGAACCAATCAAATTAAAGAAGGGACCTCCGTAATCAAACAAAAGACGTACTAAAGCATATAATTTCATTACTGATCTCCCATCTTCATTTTCAATATCCACTACAGGTACACGAAGGGCTTAAAGTACCATCGCAACATATTATCCTGTCACTGCTATCATCACAGCCACATACGCCTTGATGCCAAGAGCAACAACCACTGCGAGCAAAAAGCATTTTACTGCTCTGATCTTTACATATTTGTGAATCAACAACATTCTTTTGAATAATATTATTCAAGCGTTCTTTTATCTGCTCGCCTTCAATAACATTTTCTCTCTGCAAATTTAATCCAGAGATAGCCGAACGCGAGGAAAGAAAAACTGCACAGATCAAAACCAAGAACAAGGCAAATTGCTTCATATATGCTCCTTTTTGATGAGAGGTATCCCGGAAGTAGAACAATGAAAAGCATATTACGTTCATTTTTTTGAACAATATTTAAGGCGAACGAAGGGCAATGTTTAGAGAGAAAATTTTCGCATCAAAAAATGCATCGATACCCAAAAATCCTGCAACTTTCCTGCAACCACCAATCAAAAACAGTCGAAAATTGTCAGTTATCTTCAGAGATGAGCATTGGAAGTGGTTAATAAATAAAGACTTATTTTTTTGACATTTAACTCATTTTGCTTTAGCACCCTACGGATCAGAAGGCCGCAGGTTCGATCCCTGCCGGGCGCGCAAATGAAAAAGCAGAGTCCTTTTGGGCTCTGCTTTTTTTGTGTGTTTTTTTAGTGGTGTGGGACACTCTTGGGACACAATTCGTTTAATCAGCCCATCTATCTTCACCCCCTGTAAAAGTGAAAAGTCAAAACTTGCCCTCTTTGAAGATAGTTTTTCACAAACGTCCTTGGGCGGTTATTCATTTTGCAAAACACCCTCCAAAGTGGTAGGAAAGCCATTCATCGGAAAAGGGAAGCCCTCAAAAAACTAACACTGCCTCCCTGTTATTAAAAATTTTTTATGCCAACAATTACATTAGATGAAATCTTAAAGAATTTTATTTTACTATGGGTTGTTATTGACCCTATCGGTACGATACCTGTTTTTATTGAGTTCACAAAAAAACATGCTGATCAAGACACTGTGAAAATCGCTTTTCAAGCCTGCAGTTATGCGTTGATGATTTTGTCTTTCTTTCTGATTGCAGGACAATTCATTTTCGAATCAATGGCCATTCCTCTTGCTGCCTTTCAGACGGCAGGTGGAATAATTTTGTTCATTTTCGCACTCAGTATGATTTTTGGTGAGGGGAAACCAGGGCGTGAAGTTTCTCTTATGAAATCAGGACGAGAAACTGCTTTGTACCCAATTGCAATGCCATCGCTAGCATCGCCTGGCGCCATCGTCGCAGTTATGCTTCTTACCGATAACCACCGTTTTTCTGCCCTTCATCAAAGTGTCACGCTTGGAATTGTTGCTTTAGTTCTTCTCCTAACATTTCTTCTTATTTTAGTTAAGTACATTTATCGTATCATTGGAGATTCGGGCGCCAGTGTATTGAGTCGTATTATGGGATTAATCTTAGCAGCAATAGCCGTTAATTTTGTGCTCGAAGGAGTAAAGAGCTATTTCTTTATTTAAACCATAAAACGTTTCGATAAACTCACAATATGGCGCGCAAAATTTAGAATATGAAGTTTTTTACACCAGTATTGAGCACCACCTTACTCAGAGTCTCAATTGTTATCGTTCGGACGGCGCAAGGAAGCCTTGGTACTTAAGACATGTTTAACAGCACCTTCCTCATCTTCATCAAAAATCTCTCCGATGATCTCCTCAATAATATCCTCTAATGTGACAATACCAAGCACCTCGTTTTTTTCTTGCACAATGACCATTTGAGTTTTTCCATCTTGGATCATCCTCAAAACTTTCAATAGTGACTCCTTGGGTTTGACCACCAGCACAGGCCTTAATAATTCCCGCCAATCAGCCCTGCCAGAGGCTTGTAAAGCCATGAATTCCTTTGAATGGAGAATACCTTTGACCTCCCCATTTTTGAAAACCGGAAAACGTGTATAAGCTGATTCGATGAAAAGCAGACGAATTTGTTCCGTCGAGTCATTTATGGAAGCTGACACCACATTTTTTAGGGGAGAATAGATGTCACGAATTCTCTTGTTCTCGATATTGACCAAATTAAAAACGTACTGCCTGTGCAGTGGACTTAGATAATCGATATCCAGCACATTTTCGGCGCTTTCAGAAGTTTCTGTCTTCGACCGAGGAGCTATGACGCACAGAAGCTTTTTCGTGGACCATTCCAGGATGTTCACCGCCGGCATAAAAATCTTATCCGCCAACACCAGCCATTTGGCTGAAGCGAGAGCCACGCGAAGAGGGTTTCGTAAGGCCAAGGTCTTGGGTACCAGTTCCCCAGCAACAACACTTAAATAGGTGAAGGGAACAACAAGCAACGCAATACCCACCACTTCCGCAATTCTTTCGCTTAATCCAAGCTCATTTTCCAGATAAGGACTTACAGCCTCTTCCATCCCCACTCCGCCGGTGGCTGCAGCTACGGCTCCAAATAAAGTAATCCCAATTTGTAGCACAGATAGTGTTCTCTCGGGCTTATCACGGAGCTCTAAAAGTCTCCGAGCATTGGCGTTTCCTGTACGGGAAAGTTCTTTGAGATGCCTCTTGCCAACAGCAACAAATGCCATTTCAGCTAAGGCTAAAAAACCGTTGGCAACAATACACAGCAACATTGCTATAAGTTCACTCATAGATTAATCTCAATTTCCTTATGACTGATATCTCACCACTAGCTTGGCTTTTCTTCAATCTCTTTATTTTCATCATGCTCATTTTGGATTTGAAGGTTTTTCATCGAAAACCACATGAGATTCGCATGAAAGAAGCTTTGGGCTGGAGTGTGTTTTGGGTGGCTTTAGCTTTATTGTTTAATTTGGCCATTTATTTCTGGAAAGGCCCTCAGCTTGGGTTGGAATTTTTAACCGGCTACTTGATTGAAAAATCGCTTTCGGTCGATAATATTTTTGTCTTCGTTTTAATTTTTTCATATTTTCAGATTCCAGCTCTCTATCAACACAAAGTGCTCTTTTGGGGAATTGTAGGAGCTCTTGTGTTCCGAGCACTTTTCATTTTTACCGGTCTCGTGCTGATCGAAAAATTCCATTGGGTCATTTATATCTTTGGTTTTTTTCTGATCGCCTCGGGAATTAAACTGGCTCTTGAAAAAAATAAAGAGATTCATCCTGATAAAAACCCTGTTTTAAAACTGTTTCGAAAACTCATCCCCGTTTCGAAGACACACCACGGTGGACTGTTTTTTATTCGAGAAAATGCTAAGTGGTTGGCTACTCCTTTATTTATTGTTCTGTTGGTCATTGAAACAACTGATATTATTTTTGCGCTTGATTCTATTCCGGCTATTTTGGCGGTTACTAAAGATCCATTTATCGTTTATAGTTCCAATGCCTTTGCCATTCTTGGGCTAAGAGCTCTTTACTTCGCACTAGGTGGGTTAATGAAGCTTTTTTACTATTTACATTATGGCTTAGCTGCGATCTTAATTTTTGTTGGTGGAAAAATGTTACTTGCCGATTTCATAAAAATTCCAATTGGCATTGCTTTAGGAATTATCGCTAGCATTCTTGTTTTATCAATTCTGCTTTCTCTCACTAAAAAACCTCCTCATCAGATCTGACCCAAATTTCGAAATAATTTCAATCTCTTTCAAGGAGGGAACCGTCCCCACTTATTTCTTCTACAGGTGGACAAACTGCACATCAATCTGATAGGCCCATAATCGTAAACAGTTGGATAATGAAAACCTTTACGCTTAGGGAGGAAATGATGATGAAGATAACTAAAGGAAAATATGTGGACGGGTTTGTGCTTTCTGTCCCGAAGAAAAATACTGCCCAGTACAAAAAAATGGCGCGAGAAGCGAAAGAAGTGTGGATGAAATTTGGTGCGCTCGATTACAAAGAATGCAAAATTGAAGATTCGAAACCAAAGTGTGTTACGTTTCTGTTTCCAAAAATGGCAAAAACAAAACCAAGTGAAGCGACGTGGTTTTCGTTTATTGTTTATAAATCCAAATCGCATCGCAATGCCGTGAACAAAAAAGTGATGGCATATTTTGAAAAAAAATACGGCAAAGACCATATGCAAATGCCCTTCGACATGAAGCGTTTTACTTACGCTGGCTTTAAAGTTGAAGTGGGGATATAGCGAACGCGTTTCAAAAGAGTGCAGAAAATTATTGTACTTGTTAGTTTGGAGATGAGGAGGAAACAATGTTGAAATCAAATACGGTCTATTTACATCGCGTTTTACGTGCGCCGGTTGAAAAAGTGTATCGCGCTTTTTTGGAGCCGGATGCACTTACTCGCTGGATTCCGCCATTTGGGTACACCGCAAAGGTGCATGTGCTTGATGCGCGCGTGGGTGGTGGGTTCAAAATGTCGTTCACCAACTTTGGCACCGAAAAAAGTCATTCGTTTGGAGGAAAGTACCTCGAGCTAATTCCGAATGAGTTGATCAAACACACCGATGTCTTCGACGACCCGAATTTACCTGGAGAAATGCAGGTAACCATCACCTTTAAAAAAGTGCTCTGTGGCACCGAGCTAAAAATTGTTCAAGAGGGCGTACCCGATGTCATCCCACTTGAAATGTGCTACCTCGGCTGGCAAGAATCCCTCACCATGCTGGCCCATCTGGTGGAGCCAGAAATTTTGGATGAGATGTAAAAACAACCTCGATGCATGTCTTCATTTAAAAATTGTCTCTTCACCATTAGTTGTGTAGCAAATAAAAACATATGCACATTTCATTTCCGCAATTAACCTGGCTTTTCTATTTGATTTTGGCTTTTGTTTTTTTGCCCGGCATTTTTTATGTTCGCTATCATCGCCTGCCTTTTGTAGTTCCGCTCATTCCAAAAAACAAATATGACATAGTCGAATATCTTTACGCGCACTTGCATCTTTTATTTACGATTTTTATTTTCATCTGGCCACTCACAACAACATGGCATCCTTTTTTGGGAAGTATACTTTTCTTTTTAGGCTGTGCACTGCAAGTATGGTCTGTTATTAGCTTTGGCGCCAGTTGGAGAATTGGGCAAGACAGAAATGACACCGATTGCGAATTCGTGTGCAAAGGTCCGTTCCGTATTATGAGCCATCCCATTTACGTAAGCCTTGTATTCATTGCGTTTGGTCAAGCTATGCTCATGGGCATTGAGTGGCGTTCGGCAATACTTGTACTTGGAACACTGGCTTATATTTTTGTGCAAGCAAATGCTGAAACGAAGTATTGGAAGCGAAAGCAGAAGTAAAAACTTCCTCCGTTATTTTCTTCCTCCTTATTTAAAGACCATAAAATATCTTTTACTTATGCATTTTCAACACACGTTATTTTTCCTTGTTTTCCCCATACCTAAATCAGGGTTTCTCTGATTGTAGATTTTTTTCATTTGCTTATGAGAAACATGAACGCAACCCAATCAAAAGGAGCCCGCCATGGAATCACTTCAAGAAGTTTTTATTCATGAATTAAAAGATATGCTGCACGCGGAAAAGCAATTGGTGAAGGCTTTGCCCAAGATGGCGAAAGCTGCAGACAACGAACAATTACGAAAAGCCTTTCAGAGTCATCTTTCTGAAACCAAAAACCACGTCACGCGACTAGAAAAAGTCTTCAAGCTGTTTGACAAATCTGCCAAAGGAAAAAACTGCAAAGGCATGCACGGAATAGTAAGCGAAGGTGAAGAACTTATTTCAGATGAAGATAAAGGCGTAGCTCGCGACACCTCGTTAATTTGTGGAGCGCAAAAAGCTGAGCATTATGAAATTGCCACCTATGGAAACTTGTGCACCTGGGCAAAGCAACTTGGAAATCATGAAGCCCTCAAACTGCTGAAAGAAAATATGCACGAAGAAAAATTGGCCGATGAAAAACTTACTCAAATTGCCAAAGATATGATTTCGGAGCTTTCTCATAATGATGGCGGCTATCTGAGTTCGTAGTGAAACTTTTCTGATGAGAATCAGCTCAGTTTTTGATTATTGTCAGAGAGTTTTATTTTTTAAAACGATACATGTGATTGGCGTTAGGTTGTTTCTGTTCTTTCACAATTCAACAAACTTTAAGTCTCACTTTTAGATCGAAAGGTTTAAAAGGTAAATTGAGTCTGCAAGCAGCTGATGGCTATCCTTATTGCTAGCCACAGGTACAAACGTCACATCTGCTCAATGGGCGCGGCATCGTAGAAATACGAATAGACGGAAAAAGAAAAGGAACCTGGCCCCAAACCAAGTTCTGGGGACTTTTTCCGGGAACTTGCAGAGGGCTTCGGGAAAAGGGATGGTGAGGTTCCGACACAAAGGACTCACAATCGAACAATTGTTTTCATTTGCATTATCAACCGAGTGATCAATCGGCGTAAGTGAAAAAAGAGTTACGGTCCTTTTTCAAGATGCAGGATAACCCTTAAGGAAACGCAACAGCTTTCTGGGTACCTTCTTCGCGTTAGAGCAAAGTCGATAGACTTGGCATAGCATCTTTGACGCCTAAGTTTTACAAAACAAAAACTTCGAAAAGCGACAGAGAGCCTCACTCTGAAAAAAAAACAGGCCATCATTCTCACCCTTAATTGCAAGGTCTCATCCAAAGCATCTGCCTTTAGGTGGGTTACTTCGATGGGATCGAGTAGTTATCGCACTATGATGATTACGCCATTAGGTTTCAATTTTAGCAGTCAGATGCAAACATCTGAAAAAAGCAGACTCCCTCATGGAATGTTGCACAAAGGTAATGAGACTTCTGTTTACACTTTACCACCTCTGTTATTGGAAACAATTTTATGTGATGAAGTGAAAAGTCTGTGAGAGGTCCGGCCGCTCTGCATTTGCAGGGTGGCCGGATTTTTTTGATCAAGAGATTATCGATAATAGCTTTCGCGCGAACGCGCACCCTTTGACAAAAGCACTTGCCACACTTGAAGCGAACGTGCTCTGAAAGCACCCTCGGAAGTAAGCAAATAATATTTCCACATTCTATAAAAGCGTTCTCCATATTTTTGTTTCAGCTTTTCCCAGTGCTGATCAAAATTTTGAAACCATGCCATCAATGTTTTATCATAATCTGAACCAAAGTTGTGCCAATCTTCCATCACAAATAATTCCTCAATTGCTTCACCAATGTGCTTAAGAGAAGGAAGCATTGCATTCGGAAAAATATACTTCTGAATCCAAGGATCAATAAAATGAACCGATTTATTTTCTCCGATGGTGTGAAGAAGAAAAAGTCCATCATCTTTGAGAGAACGATGAGCTACTTGCATAAAGTGTTTGTAATTTTTTTGTCCGACGTGTTCAAACATGCCAATTGAGGCGATGCGATCAAATGTTTTGTGTACATCTCGATAATCTTGAATCCAAATTTCGATAGGATAATCAGCACATTCTTTAGTTGCTTTTCGGCATTGCTCTTCTGAAAGAGTTATCCCAACTCCTTTTACCTGATATTTTTCCACAGCATACTTGAGAAAACCACCCCAGCCGCAACCTATGTCTAACAGTGTCATTCCTGGCTTCAGCTCTAATTTTTTGCAGACAAGATCCAATTTATTTTCTTGGGCTTCATCCAACGTGGACGCATTTTTCCAATACGCACAGGAATAGATCATGCGCTTATCTAAAAAATGTTCATACAAATCATTCCCAATGTCATAATGCTTTTGCACATTTGAAAATGATTTTGGAATGCTTTGTTGGTTGCTCCATTTTGATTTCAAAATATCAAGCATCGTGCGCCACGAAATATTTTTTTGATCAAGCTTTGCCATTAAAACTTTGTTGATACACTCGTCAAGCTTATCGCATTCCCACCAACCATGCACATAAGCTTCACCCAAGCGAAGCATGGCTAAGCAGCTTCGCGTAAAATCTCTTATCTTGAACTTGAATATCCCAAGGCCGGCTTCCATTCACCACAACATCTGCTGCGAGAAAAAGTCCTTTGATTCTCTCAATGGCACCAGATGCCACTTCTTTCGCTTTGTTATTTTGAGAAATGTGAGAAATAATTTTATTTTTCGTTACTAGATCTTGAGTCGACATAAACAAACTCCTCTCAGAGCATTACCAAACACCGCCCGTAAAATGAGCCTCAGAGCGCCTCAGCCTAAGGCTGGTCAATTTGACCTTGCTCCTGCAACGGAGATCCCAGATTCACTTTCCCGTCTTCAGGAACTTGCCTAGGCTGAAAAACAAAGATGAGAACAAGAATCGCTGCAAGAACTAGAACAATGGTAAGCCATCGTTTATTCATAACCCCTCCTTTTGTGGAGGCTATCTTCATCCTCTTAAAAACAAATGATTTTCGTCAAAGAGAGAATAAACTTTTGTCATGGAAAAAGTTATTTTTTGGTGTCAGAAAGGTGTGCCGGGTAGATCAGCTTGAAACATGAGTCACATCATGGTTTTTTGTTTGTGAGAGTGCAGAGTGATGTGGCCTGTTCTAGAAAGAGAGGAACTTTATGATTATTCCACTTCAGATTACCTTTAAAGAATTGCCACACTCAGCTGCAATTGAAGCTGCTGTAAGAAAAAAAGCAGAAAAATTGAATAGATTTTCAAACCACATCATACGATGCCACGTGGTGATTGAAGCACTTCAACACCACCATCAACATGGAAATATTTTTCACATCAACATTTTGATTACGCTTCCTGGAAAGGAAATTATTGTCAGCCGCAATCCCGATCAACACCAGGCTCACGAAGACATCTACGTAGCCATACGCGATGCTTTCAATGCAGCAAAAAGGCAGGTACAAGATTACGTGAATGAGCAACAGGGAAAAGTGAAATACCACGAACTACGCACGGACGAACAGGAGAAACTATAGTATAGTCGATTTAATTTTGAATGAGACGTCATCCCCTGCCATTTTTCAAGGGGTTGCCGAAAGGAGTATTCTAGTGTAGGCATGAAGGTGCTATGGCTATCTTCAAACACAGAAGTGGACGAAGAGAAAATCAAGCACACGTGGGAATAAAAAAGACCTCCCACGCCATTGCAGAGCTACAGCAAAGAAACGCACGCCTCGGAAAACAAATCGGAAAAAATGAAAAAGACTTAAGCAAATTAAAATCTCGCTTTGTCTCTACGGTTTCCCACGAATTACGCACTTCACTGGATGGCATTCTCACTTCCGCCGCACTTATTGACCGCTATAACCAAAAGGGGAACCAAGAAAAAATAAACCAGCACATTCAAACCATAAAAGAATTGGTTCAGAACTTGGCAATTTTTTTGGATGAGTTTCTCTCACTGGAAAAACTGGGGAAAGGCCGCCTTGAATACAAGGCAACTTCATGTGAAGTTGAAACCTTTTCACCTGAGTTAAGAGATGAAATGCAAACACTGACAAAGAAAAATGAAACAAAAGGATTAGAAGAGCTAAACGTTCTTTCTCATCACAATTCTCTCATTCACTACAAAAAAATGAGCTCGTTTTTCATGAGGGCGATATTCCCCAACATCTTTTTTTCTTGGATAAAGGAAAAGTAAAAACATACAAGTCACATGATGATGGAAAGGAATATGTGACAAACTTATACAAGGCTGGAGATTTTTTTGGATATATTCCCTTGCTGAAAAACAGCGATCACACAGAATCTGCCATTGTTTTAGAGGATTCAAAAATTTGCAAAATTTCCAAAGAAGATTTTATTTCGTTGCTCTACAAAAACAAAGATGTTGCAGAAAAATTTATCGGTATGCTTTCGGGAAATATTGTTGAAAAAGAACTCCAGCTTTTGAGCCTCGCCTACAACACCGTGAGAAAGCGGGTTGCAGAGGCTTTGCTCACGTTGGAAACCCATTATCATGAAGATGGGGAAAAAAAATTTCACATCATGGTTAATCGAGATGATCTTGCCAGCATGGCGGGAACTGCAACTGAATCTGTTGTTCGCGCACTCGGTGAATTTAAAGCCGACAAACTTATCGAAGTACACGGCCGCACCATTATACTTTTAAACCCCGAAGCTCTGAAGAAAATCCACTAATTTTCTGCCGAAGTAATCTTAACTTCGTTTGTCATTCTTGTAATTCATTATGCTCAGCTTCTGTGGCTTTCTCCATTGCAGCACTTTTCTTCGCCAAGTCGTTTTTGGAAGAAAGAAACTGCCAATACAACTGACCGAAGACAGCAAGGATAACCAAAATAAGAATAATTTTTTTAATCATTTTTTTCTCCAAAAAATATGTGTGTGTCATCACGAGGAGATTGCCACAGCACAAAACACTTCGCAATGACAGTTCATTGACCTAACAAAAAAAAACGGCTCTCATCTTTCGAGAACCGTTTTGAAAAAACTTTTCTTCGTTTTTGATTCTTAAAACAACACACCCACTGAAGCTCCTGTTGAGAAATAGGAAGTGTTGGTGTTGTTTGTTTTGAAGCCGTGTGTATAGCGAGCATCCACGCCCAAAGTCATCCATTTGCACACTTCAAAATCAACACCGGCTCCAAAATTGAGACCGATGTCTAAATAAGTTGAATCGTTTGAAGGAGGCGAAACAACTAAGAATGCCAAGCCAGCGGGAATGACAAAGGGTCTGAAGCGACCAAGATTATCAAATCGCACTTTTGGATTCACACCAACATTCAACTCGGTGACATCAACGGTGCTGTTGTTTGTGCCAGCAAGCAAAGCGCTTGTGGTTTGTCTTACCAAGGCATGTGAAAACCGGGAATACTCAAGAAAGATCTCACCCGCAAGTGAAGCTACACCAGCTATTTCCCCCGGCTTCATCAATCCCAAATCTAAACCTGCTCCAACGGAAAACCCACCTTTTCCACCGTTTACACCAGCTGCCGATAAGGTATCGGTGAAAACTTCATTACCTCGAGATGTGATCAACCTGGAATAAGCACCTCTAAAAAAAACCTTATTATTCTTTTTCTCTTCAGCATGCTCACTCGCAAATGCCATGCTGGAACAAACACTTCCCAACGTTACTAACACTGCAACAACCACGAAACTAAAACGCACTTTGCTCTTCATCTTTCCTCCTCAATGTTGAAAATAGCATTTATTATTGAGGAGGCTTGTAGCTTTATAGTCCAGAGTTACTATGATGCACATCAGCTGCGCAGGTATTTGTAATCAGCTTGTCACTTCTGTTCTCTTTATGTTCATCCCATTCGTACGATGACATGATGTTTTACAAAAATACGTTCCAACGGGACAATACCGTCTGGCATCACTTTGCCGTCAAGCTCAACTGAAACAGTTCCGCTGTGAAGATGTTTTTTATTTTCCACTTTGATTTCGTAAAGCGCTTCGCCGTGGCGATAACTCATCTCAAAACCATCCCATGAAGAAGGAAGAACAGGAGCAAAGCTCATGGTCTCGGCGTTCACTTTGAATCCTAAAATATTTTCCAACCACACTCTGTACATCCATGAAGCTGAGCCAGTGTACCAAGACCAACCGCCCATGCCTTTTTTGCCTTCCAAGCTGTAGACATCCGCCGTAATCACGTAAGGCTCAACGCGATAGCGCTCTGCATTTTCTGTGGTCTGCGATTTTCGAATTGGATTGAGCGCATTCAACACTTGGACTGCACGATCTCCATCACCTTGTTTTGCAAGTGCCATCGCAAACCAAATGGCCGCATGTGTATACTGGCCGCCGTTTTCCCGAACGCCTGGAGGATAGCTTTGAATATAGCCCGGAGACGGAAGCGATGTGTTGAAAGGAGGATCGAGCAACAAAACCAATCCATCATCTTGCTGAAACAATTTTTCCCACACTGCATTTAATGCCGTTTTCACTCGCTCTGCATCGGCAGATCCACTTAAGCTTGCCCACGATTGTGAAAGGGAATCAATTTTTGCTTCTTGATTTTTGGCGGAGCCAAGCGGCGAACCATTATCAAAGTAAGCACGGCGATACCATTCACCATCCCAAGCTGAAGCTTCAATGTTTTCCAACAATGTTTTTCGATCAGCTTCATACTGTTCGCTTAGTTTTGTTTGCCCCACAGATTCTGCCATCGCAGACATCTTCAAAAAGATGTCCACCATAAACCATGCAAGCCAAACACTTTCACCTTTTCCCGCAGCGCCAACAAGGTTCATCCCATCGTTCCAATCTCCGGCACCCATCAACGGCAAACCGTTGGCACCAAAGTTTTTGCTGCACTTTACGGCTCGCTGACAATGTTCAAACAAAGATGCACGTTCCAGCGAAACTTCGGGAACAAGAAAATGTTCGAGTTGATCATCTTTAAGAAGTGGAGCATCCAAAAACGGAACAAGCTCATGCAAGATATCGTTATCGCCAGTCACCTGAATGTATTGCGCCACCACAAACGGCAGCCAAAGTAAATCGTCGGAAATGCGAGATCTAATTCCACCACCGCCCGGAAGATGCCACCAATGCTGAACATCCCCTTTTTTAAATTGTCGGCTTGCGGCGAGTAAAATATGTTCACGCGCTAATTGTGGATCGGTATACAAAAACGCCATCACATCTTGCAGCTGATCACGAAAACCATACGCGCCGCCCGATTGATAAAATCCAGAACGCGCCCATATTCTGCAACTTAAGGTTTGATACAGCAGCCAGTGATTCATCAAGATATTTATTTCAGGATCTGGCGTGGTAACAGAAAGCGCGTTCAAGCGTTTGCTCCACCACGTCTTTGTTTTTTTCAGCGCAATTTCCTGGGACAAGTCATCGCGATAATCTTCCAGTAAACGATGAGCTTCCTCTACAGAACCTGCCTCTCCCAGCAGACAAGCTATTTCACGTTGCTCTCCGGGCTCTAGGGTAATCATCAACTGCAAGGCGGCACAAGGATCGAGGCCCGCTCCCGTTTTTCCAGAAAGCGAAACTTTTTCCATCGCAAGAGGATTTCGAAGGCTTCGATTTCGTCCGATAAAAAGATTTCGATCTGCTTCGTACGAACTGAAGACATCACTTAGAGCAACAAATGCAACACGTTCGGGAAAATCGGGGTTGTAATAATTGCGCGCCAACAGTGCATTGGTATCATCATCCCACGTTGTCACCACATGCATTTGCGAGCTTTCGCGAGATTCGCCAAGCGTGAGCTCTACGTAATAGGTTAAAGACAAGTAACGAACGCGTTTTGATTCGTTGCGCAAAACAATTCGCTGCACTTTGATAGGGTCGTAAGCTTCGTCATCAAGAGGAACAAACACTGTCAACTCTTGCGCTATTCCGTGGCTGTTGTGCTCGAAAACGCTATAACCAGCACCATGCCGTGTGCGATATTCACCTTCTTCGCGAACAGGTGCAGCCGTTGGCGTCCAGTAGGTTCCCGTTTCTTCATCTCTCAGGTAAATCGCTTCTGACGCGGGGTTGAGAAGCGCATCGTTTTGCCACTGCGTGAGACGATTTCGTTGGCTATTTCCATACCAGGTAAATCCAGATCCCGTTTCACTTACAAGCGTTCCAAAACTTGGGTTGGCAATTACATTTACCCACGGAGCTGGAGTTTCTAAATTTTCTTTGAGCGTCACTACATATTCAGATCCGTCGGAAGTAAATCCACCAAAACCATTCACTGAAATTAATTCCATAAAAGGCAATGCCGATGAAGGATAACGAACTTCAGCTTTTGTGGCCACAAACGTTGCTTGATCAGCAAGTTTAAGCGACGAACTTAATTGCTGATGCAAAGTTCCTCTTGCTGCCACAATTACTATGTTTGCCACGGCGCGCAGCAAAACCAAATCTTCTTCAGACATTGCATCTCTGCGTTTTAAAAAGATGCTCCCCACTTTACTTTCACTCACATCATGCGAGTGAGAAAGAATGAGATGCTCAAGCTTTTCAAAAAGCGGATGTTCGTACGCCGTTGCTTCTTCACTCAAAATGACAAGATCAGCTTTCAAACCATGAAGCTGCCAATAAGCGTGAGCTTGCAAAAGTTGTTTGACCAAGTTGATATCCCTAGCATCACCAATGACAAGTAAGATGATGGGCAAATCGCCTGAAATAGCATGTTTCCACAAACTGCTTTGACCTTTTCTGTTTTTGGTAATGCGCTCTGAAGAAGAACGTAAAAGTGGATTAGGAAATAAAAGATGACTCGCCATTTGCTGAAAACGTCTTGCTTCATCCGCTTGGATGCGCAGCAAACGAAGCTCTAGCTGCGAAGCTGCCCACGCATAATCAATGGTTCTCTTCACCACCTGTGGATTGCTATATTTTTCGATGAGGTGTAAAACATGCTCCCTGCTTGTGTTTGCCGCCATGACCATAGAAACTTGAACACGCCTTCCCGGTGGAAACGTGAGACTTCGACGCAAACTAAAAATGGGATCTAACACAAAACCTTGGCTATTGCTGAGAGTGCCAACAGCTCCCAGTGGAGAGGCAAGCGAATTTCCGCGACCAATAAAAAGATGACGGTCTGTTTCAAATTGAAGCGGAGATTGTTTCTCCATTTCAGCATCATCAAAGGTAAAACGATGCGCTACGCATATTTGCGCATCATGCTGACTTCGCAATCTTCTGTAGGCAAGTAGCGCTTGATGCTTCTCAATATATTCTGTTTGAACAAACATTTTGTTGAAAGCGGGATGCTGCACATCTGCATTGTGCGGCGCTAAAGAAAGTTCAAAATAACTGGTAAGGTCAATGCGCCTGCTCTGCAGGGAATGATTGGTCAACGTTAGCCGGCGTATCTCAACATCATCATCTGGAGAAACCACCAGTTCAGTTTCCGTTTCAATATCATGATCAACTCGCTGAAACATAGCACTGTCTAAAGTAAAATTTGCGCTATAACTTTCTGGTTCCGTCTGAACGGGGTTATAGGTATTCGACCACAAATATTTTTTGTCGATGTCATGGAGGTAACAAAAACTTCCCCAAGCATCTTGCGTGCGATCAGATCTCCAACGAGTAATATCAAACTCTTGATACTTGCTATAGCCTCCTCCCGAATTGCTCACCATCATGGCGTAGCGGCCATTGGACAAAAGTTGTGTTTTTGGAATCGCTGTATCGGCCGTATCGAACTGGCTTATGGCCGGTGCCGGATCACTTGGGCTTGGCATCGAATAAATTCTCTCGCGCGTTGTAATGTGATGCAACGGCGGCTTCACCGGAATACATTCGTGCAACAAAGGCTCGAAGGCTTTCACTCGTTGATCAGAATGAAAACGCTGCTGCAAAATATTATCATGAAGAACATTGTTCAGCGCTAAAAGGCCCATGCCTTGATGATGCGCCATATACACGCGCACCATTCTTCCCACCATACTGCCTTCTTCGCGGCTGGACTTTCTGCTGAAATCCATTGCTTCAAAATATCCATAGTCACTCAAAAGTCCTCGGCGCAAAAGTCGCTTTAAATTTTTCACCGCTTTTTCTGGCGCCACTTGCAACGCCAATAATGTAGCGTAAGGCGCTACTACAATTTTGTTTCTAATTCCGCGTTTCAATCCAAGTTCAGGAACACCAAATGCGTGGTATTGATACGTTTTGTGAATATCCAAATCTCCAAAAGCCGATTCCGAAATTCCCCACGGAACTTTATGCTTGTCACCATAGGCAATTTGAATGGCAACAGCATCCTTGCTGGCCTTATCCAAAAGAGAATGGGGAAAGGAACGTTGAAAAAGCAGCGGCATCAAGTATTCAAACATGGTACCTGTCCAACTGAGCAATGTTCTGTGTTTGCTGATCACACCGTAAGGTCGATTCATTGCAAACCAATGCTCAACCGGAACATCGCCTCTTGCAATGGCGACAAAACTTCCAAGCCTCGCTTCACTTGCCAAAAGATCGTAAAACGCGCGGTCCAATCTGCCTTCGGAAACATTATATCCAATGGAAAAGAGTCTTCGTTCGGTATTGTAGAGAAATTTCATGTTGGTTAATTTTGTAACACTTGAAATCATTTCTTGTATTTCTTCAATCTCGGCTAAGCGTTGCCGCGCCTTCGTTTCAGCCTGACTGATTTTTTCTAACACTTCATAAATCCATGCATTACCTTCTTTTTTTGCTGCTTCTGCAGACAACTTTAATTCTTGCATCATGGCTACATTACCTTGTGCAATATCTTGCAAAGAAGGAGAACTCGCATCAGGAAAAATAACTTCACTTTCTTCTCCAAGATGTTCTTGGCTTCCTTTTGCAAGCCATCCAAAATATGAGTTTGCAATCTCTAACGCTGATTTCATCTGACTTTTAAGCTGATCCATCCAATACAAAACATGTTCATACTCAGAAACGGCTGCGCGATGTTTTTCGAAAAAGTGCTCAAACTGTTCAGATGAAAGGTGAAGGAGTGAAATTATTTTTTCTTTTTGATACGGAGGATTTTCCCACATCTTGCACATTGCCTGAAGACCATATCCATCCCAGTGGCTGACATCAGCATTCAAAACTGCATCTTGAAGTACATCTGCAGTATCGCACAAACCACGAAAAACTTTCTCATCTAAAAGTGGCTTACTCTTCAGTTGCGAAAGCCCTTCATTTAACGTCCAAAGCGAGGCAAGAAAATTTCCACTATCTACAGTAGAAACGTAACGAGGATTCAAAGGCTCCAAAGTGTTCAGGTCATACCAATTTAACAAGTGACCTTCATAACGCTGAAGCTTGTTGATGCTTTTCATGGTTTGCATCAGCTTAAACACAAGCTCATCAAGCGTAAGATAGCCGAAGTCGTAAGCGCTTAATGCACTTAGCATCCACAGCCCAATGTTGGTGGGGCTGGTTCTCATGGCCAACTGATTTTGATACGAAACTTGATAGTTGTCGGCGGGAAGCCAAAAAGTTTCCTCTTGAACGAAACGAGAAAAATAACGCCACGTACGTCTGGCTATATTTCTGAGGAACAAACTGTTTTGTTCAGAAAGAAGATACTGAGGAGAAACTTGTTCTTGTTTACGGTTTAGCAGGCATCCCACTATTGGTAAGCTTGTCCACAGCAGCAACACCAGGTACGCGGAAAAATGACTGAACGCCTGAACATATCGCAAAGCCAAAGCAGCAAGAATGCTTAAGCCACTCAAACTCAACATGGGCATCATCATGTGAAAAAAAACATTGTCCGCACTTTTTTGTTTTTGTTGCGCTGAACTCCATTCCAAAAGATAACGATGAGAAATACTGCGTCGATAAACCACACGAGCAATGGCATCCAGAGCCAAAAAGGCTTCGTATGGAAGCAAAATAAATTGAATAAGCTCGCGCAGAAGATTATGGCCAAAGCGAGAAAGCGAAACTCCCTTTAGCGCGCGGCGGGTTGTCATCCAGGTAAACATTTGCGCTAAAGAAGAAAACGTACATTGAGCAAACACAATGGCCGCGGCAAACAAAGCTGCGCGCGGAGAATGTATCCAGGAAACAAACAACAAGACTATGTTTGAAAGCGGCAACAAACTGCGCCGCAAATTATCAAAAATTTTCCAGCGTGAAAAAAGTGAAAGTTGATTCTTTTTTTTTCCTCCCCCAAACTGCGGCACCTTTGGTTTGAGCCAATCAACAATTTGCCAATCCCCGCGAATCCAGCGATGACTGCGTTTGCTGTACTGCACATAATTTTGAGGGAATTCATCATAGAGTTCAATATCAGTTGCCAAGCCCACACCTACGTGTTCGCCCTCGATTAAATCGTGGCTCAAAAGCCAGCTTTCGGGAAAACGATTTCTCAACACTTTGCTAAAAGCGCGAACATCATAAATTCCTTTTCCATGATAGGAACCTTTTCCCGACAAGTCTTGATAAACATCAAACACCGCACGAGAGTAAGGATCGACACCAACTTGATCTGAAAAAAGTTTTGCAAACGGAGAACCCGTAGCGCTTGGCAGAGATGAACTTACTCGCGGTTGGATAACAGCATAGCCATCAGCAATAGCGCCTGATTCATCAAACTGAACTTGATTCAGCGGATGAGCCAGAGTTTCAACCATTCTTCTGGCTGCATTATGTGGCAAACTTGTATCGCTATCGAGGGTGATGACAAATCGAATATGCGAAAGATGATCTCCATTTCCAACGTAGACTAAATCACTTGCGGTGGAAGACCTTGTGCCATCCAGCAAACTGTTGAGCTCTTCAAGTTTGCCGCGTTTTCGCTCCCATCCCATATATTTTTTTTCCGATTCACACCACGTGCGTTCACGATGAAAAAGAAAAAAATGGCCAGCGCCATGACGTTCATTAAGTTCTTCAATGCAAGCAACTGCTGTCTGTAATAAACTTTCATCCTGGCTAAGATGGGGAACATCGGCATCAATGTAATCACTAAACAAACTGAAGAGTAAGTTTTTTTCCTTATTTGCTAAATAGCGAATTTCTAGTTTTTCTACTTCTGCATGAATGGTTTCTTTATCCACCAACATCATTGGCACCACAATGAGGGTTCGAAATTCATCGGGAATACCTTTGAGCTTGAAGTTCATTTTTGAAAGAACGCGAAACGGAAACGTCCTCATAATAATATAATTTGTCACATCGAGTGACAGCTGGCTTAGTGGTAGCAAGAGCAAGAGAGCAAAGAGAAATGAAACAGAAGAAGAAAAAGGTGAAAAATCAAAAGAAAAAAGAATCCCAAAAAAGAGGACCTCAAAAAAACTGATGGTCAATAAATAAACTGAAGTATGATGACGATAAATCCATTGAAAAAATCGAAATCGTTTTTTCTCACGACCTGAGATTGTTTTTACTAAATATTTTCTTCCCTTTCCAAGCAAATAATATCCAACATGCGTATCTTGTTGCTTGAATTCTGATTCATCAGCAGCTTGTTGTGCAAGACGAAGAACTTGTTTTGCCACTTGCTCTTCGGAAAGCGCTGAACCGCGATGCAGGTCTTCAATGGCCTGGCGATAACGATTGCGAGTGGTGAAGTCCATTGCAGCATACACTTCAGCGGGATCTTTCCTCAAAATTATTTCCACCACACTTAATTGTTCAAAACAATCTTTCCAATCAAGCAACCCAAGCTGACGAAGGCTGGTAAAGGCTTTCCCGATGGAGACATGATCTTTTGCCTGACGCTTTTTCTCATGTACCTTAATTTCGTGAAGTGATTTTTTAAAAATGCGCTCAAGCCAATTTTGCACAGACGATAAAATATCACCTTCATCATAAAGATAATCGATAAGCTGAGAGGCAAAATAAGTGCTGGGATTGGAATTGTTTTTGATGAGCTCGGAAAGAACTAAAAAAAGCATCGCGGGCGCACGTCTATTTACAACGATGAGCCTATTTGCCCAGTAAGCAGCTTCATCTCTTTCGCGCAACTCTCTTGAGGCTTTGAGTGCAATATGTTGAAGGGCTTCTACAAGCACAATGCGAAGCGTTTGCGGAAGAGCCCATAATTCCGCAATCGATAGAGGTGAAATATGTTGATACGATTTAAGAAAGGCAAGAATATTTTCTTGATCCAAATGCAAATCGGTATGCGACAACAACTCTTTGGCAATTCCATAAATACGCGGATAGCCGCGATAGTTCTCACTGAGCAAGGCGGGAAACTGTTGATAGTAGCGCTTTGTCAAGTTGAGCTGAACATCACGCACATTACTTTCCAAAACGTACTCGTTATCAAGAAGCCACTCTGCAACAGGCGACACACTTTCTTCAGTTCTACTTGCTTCCAACAAATTTTCGCAGATGCGATGAATCCAGTTATAATTTTCTTCAAGCTGCTGAAGGAGTTTTGTATCGGCAAGCGGCTCGAGATCAAGCTGATGATCCATTGCCAAGCGCTCTGCATGTTCTTCAAGTTGTACCAGCGTTAACACAACACCCGCACTCCACGCATCTTTAACCAAAAATTCCGACTTGGGATGAAGGACAAAAATGGTAATGGGTATTTCAGTATTTTCCAGAAGAAAGGCTTTTGCCGCACCCAATTTTTTAACGGGAAGTTGCACAATCAGAATTGTTTCGCCCGCAACCAAAACACTTGAATGTTCCTGAATCAGTTTTGGAGAAACACCAAAACGTGATCGCGTTACGGAAAGAAAAGTGATCAACGCTCCAAAAATGCCCGCCAGAAAAAAAGCTAGTGGCGGTGAAAACCAACTCGGAATGAGCGCTGGGAAATCAAACGCAATCCAAAACCCAAGAAGTGCACCTAAAAGAAAGGCGAGAAGGCTAACGTAAATCCGCTGCCGGGGAAAAGAATCCCAAACTTCAAGCTGCCCATCGCTTCCCTTGCTAATCCATGCAAGACGCTTGTATCCGCGTTGCTGCATTTTTTTACAAACGCTGCGGGCTTCATGTTTTTTCGTAAAATATCCAAGGAGTGTGCCTGTTTTCATGCGAAAGACACTATCCACAAAGGGGATAGAGCGCAAACAATACCGCTGCCAATTTTACCGCAAGAGAACTTATGTTCAAAACGGTCTCAACTTTAAGCTGTTTATCACTTAGAAAAATTTAAACTGTATTCAGTATACTTTTCTCACTCAACTTTCTGCTTTACAGATGAAAGATGAGAACTTAGGCATTTCGTTCGTTATGCACCAAAGGTGCTTACAAAGGGGTTTGTATGAAGATGAAAAAAATAATCACCACCACGCTCCCAGTTTGCTTCATGTTTTTCTTTCTGCTGAGCTCAACTGTTTTGGCTGACACGATAAGCTATCCTGGAGATGCCCCTTGTAACGGAACACTTCAAGATTGTATCGATGCAGCTGCAAATGGCGACACCATTGAACTTGCCACAAACAATCGCATCAACGAATCGTTAACGATTAAAAAATCTATCACCCTCACCACGGCAAGTGGTTTTGCTCCAAAACTAGGAAGCACCACAAGTTTGATTCCAAAAATTATTGCTATTGAAGATGACGATGAAGCCATTATGGTTTCATTCACACATCTTCTTTTCGATAATGCCGTCGTCGAAGTAAGCTTTAGCCTTTTCGAAGGCAACAGCTTTACCATGCAACATTCTACCTTGAGCAATCCGGACGACCACAACAATACTCATGGTATTGATTTAAACCTGCGCACTTCTTCAACCATACTTTTGCAGCACAACACCATTCTCTCTTCAGGAGCGGGCCTTAACGTGTTGGGTTCACTCAATGAAAACAACACTGCTTCTGTTTCTCTTTTCGGAAATAGAATCAGCACCACCAACAACTCCGACTATAATTACCAAGGCATTCGAATTGATAATACTTTTAAAGGCGAGTTCAATGTCGACATTCAAAGCAATGTCATTCACAACATCGGTGGCTGCAATTGCGGCGGACCAGCCGGAGTTGAGATTTATCAAGATGCTGTTGGCACTGCAAACTTCAACATTCTGAACAATACTTTTGAGAGTATTGCTGGCAATGGAATTATCATCAATACTTTAGATTTTAGCTCTGGACTAACGCTTGTAAACATTTTCAACAACACTGTGAGCAATGTTGAAAACCTAGGCATTTCACTTCCTGATGCCGATGCAAATCTCATTATAGTAAGTGACTACAATAATTTTCACCAAAACCAAAACGGTGAAGAATGGGGAGATTACGAACCAGGAGACAACAACCTCGCTGTTGATCCTCTTTTTATGAACATTGCTCAACAGAACTACAGACTTCAAACAAGCTCACCTCTCTTAAATGCAGGAAACTCTTCTGTAAGCGGTCTTCTTTTTTCTTCCGTTGATGCTGCAAATAGCAACCGAAATGTGGGTGCTGAAATTGACCTTGGTGCATATGAAGCTGCAACAGACTTACAACTTTTCTTAAGCATTTCTGCAAACACTGTAACGGTTGGCGATGAGCTTTCTGCCACTGCTCAAATTATCAACAACGGCCCAGATGCAGACACAGCAAGCTTTAGCGGGAGCATCACTTCTGGAAAAATTCTTTTTACAGAACCTTCACAAGGAATATGCAACAACACCGACACTGAACTTACGTGCACTTTAGGAGAAATTGCAGATCTAGAAAATGTCACCATCGCCATCACGATTGAAGCAACCGAAGAAGGCTTACTTTCTTTTAACGCCAACACTACCGGAACAAGGCCAGATCAAGATCTCACGAATAACTCTGCTTCAACCGGAGATATTGACACGAACCTTGTTACAAATGGAATAAATGCTTCAGGAACAAATGGCGGAGGCGGTTGTCAGCTTGGAGTAAATACAACGCAGGCAACTCCACTCCAATTTTTTCTCTCTGTTATGGGAGCAGTGTTGTTGCTTGGCAGCTTCAAACGAAAATTGCAGCGATAATCTGGGTCATCCCCGCATGCTGTTAGCGGGGATCTCATCGATCAATTGTCAGAGGAGATTGCCACATCTGCCTTTGGCAGATTCGCAATGACAAAACAAAACTTTTACTCAACGTTCATGAGCACCAATATCGGGGCCAGCTCCTTGTGGCCTTGCCACTTCGAGCCGATCAACACTTACACTTTCTTCTGGCAAAGCTTGATCTACAGCAGGTGAAGCAGCATCAACAGTAAGCGCATTTCCTACAAGATTGTTAAACAAAGGATCTGCGCTGATGTTTCCTGAAATAGTACTTGGATCATCTGCATCAAAACCAACTTTACTATTAAGGTCTTCACTCGTTCCAATAGGATTATTCCCAGCGGCTGCAAAATCATAATATATGGCAAGATCACATGAAGAATTCAGATGAATCAAATTATTTTGAAAGGTAAGCGGACTTGCAGCATGCACGCCTTCTGCACCTGCACTGTTATTAAACTCATACAAACCAAACACATTACATCCCGCCAGCGCTTCTTGATGAACCGAAATAAGATTGTTGTTCACGCGCTGTGCTCGATGTGCCAAAAAATGTTCCACGAACGCATCAACATCAGCATAACTTAAAATAATTCCTCCCACATCATTTTCAACATTGTTCAGAAAAATGCTGTTATGAAGAATATCACTTTGAGACATCATGCTAAAAATACCGCCGGCAAAACCAGAACCACCTTGCGTTGCATAGATTTCATTATTTACAATACGTGAACTTTCTCGCGCGAGCCAAACACTGATACCCACAAAACTTCCTATGTTACCGTGAAGAAAAATGCGGTTTCCTTCAGCTTGTAACAATTCTGAAAAAGTAAGCTGCTCTTGATTGACATCTGCAAATGAAGGAGTGAAATAGGAAAGCCCCGTAGAAACAGCTGTGACACTAGAATGCTCGCCAGAAAAATCGAGGTTGTTCTTCAAAGATCGAAGTGAAAATCGTGCGCGTTGATCAGTAGCGTTATCGTCATTTTTATTATTTTCATCATCAGTTACAGAAATTCCAAAGTGGCTTTCAGAACGACCCTCACTTGTCATTTGATTCTCTTGAAGAACTACTTCTAAATTTCCTTCAGAATTTATTTCAGGAAACGCCAACACAATAGCGTTATAGCCCTGAGGAAGTGCCGGCCCAGCAACATCTGTGCCTCGGTTCGTAAAAATGCTCTTTCGAAAGCGAACCGTGAAATCAGTGTTTTCCGCTGTTTTTGTAAGCAGCAGCGCATTGACCGCGACGTTTCTATTTACAGTTGGAGCAAGCAACTCGAAATGAGAATTCGAAACTTCAAGATTTGCATTACTCGCAATAAAGTTGAGTTCATTTTGTTCACCTACAACATGAAGCGCATCGATAGTACTCGTTGTGTTTTGCGCCAGGAAGGTAATGCGAAGATTTTGATTTCCCGAATGAAGCTCCAAAGGATACGTAAGTGTTGCTGGCACACCCGTAATATCGACAAGGTTTGCAGTGAAGTCGCGTGATCTTACACCATCTTCCAATAAACCATATCCTCCAAAAAGATTTATATTATTCTCAAGCGTTACATCTTCTGCATAGACACCTTTCACAAGATGCACATTCCGGCTCCCCTCTGGCAACGCTGCAGCAAGGTTTAGCGCCTGCGCAATATTTTTCACTGGGCTTTCAAACGAGCCATCGTTTGCATCTTCACCTTCATTGGCAGACACCCAAACTCCTTCTGATTTATTTCCATCTATGCCATCGCAGTTGCTATCGGTGATCGCATCGTCAGGAAGATCAGCTGCGCCAGGGAAAATGGCAGCGTCTAAATCGTTGCAGTCGAGCGTGTTTTCAACCGTATCACCATCGGCATCTGTGTCTTCGCTGTTGATAATACCATCTTGATCGAGGTCATCATTTGGCCCCAGTCCAATTGCAAGTTGTACATTTGAAGAAGCTCCACCGCAAGAAGAGCAGCCTGCAGAAAAAAGAAGGGCACAGACAAAAAGAACGGAAAAGAAACGGAACATAAATACTCCTTTGAAAATGGTAGATTACTGCCAGGAGCGTACTTCTTTTTTAACGCCGAAACCACAAAAATAAATATAGGCAACAGCAAACACAGCAATAACAAGCATTTAAAGGCTCTTCTCATCTTCTGGCATGGCTTTCATTTTTCTTATGGCTACAGCTGGAAATGCACTTAAAAGCGAAATGAAAACAGCAGCACAATATGGCAATGCTTGCACCAACAACACCACTACCCACACATGCATATCTATGCTTGTAATGCCCTGATGACGTAGAAGCAAATAGGCAAGCGAAAAAAGCACGCAGACAAAGAGCATTTCTTCTCTCACGCTTGAGAGCGCCCGCAAAAACGCATGGGGGCTAGCATTCTTAGGAGTTCGAAAAAACGGCAAGCCTTGGGTAAACAGGCCTTGAAGAACAGCACTTGCAATGGTGTGAGAAAGCGCAATGCCTGCAAACAACGCTCCTGCTATCTGAAGCAATCCACATCGCATTCTGCGCTGATAGAGGTAAATAAGTTTCCCCAGTTTAAACACAAAAAGAAAAAGGGGCAGAAAAGAAAATTC
This sequence comes from Deltaproteobacteria bacterium CG11_big_fil_rev_8_21_14_0_20_42_23, assembly GCA_002796345.1. Classification (NCBI taxonomy): domain Bacteria; class Deltaproteobacteria; species Deltaproteobacteria bacterium CG11_big_fil_rev_8_21_14_0_20_42_23. The sequence continues at coordinate 25,808 of PCXC01000078.1, forward strand.
CAACAAAGGAGGATCGATGTGCCTTGGAAAAAGCAACATGGCCATGCTCCAAAAAATAGCCAAGCCATTAAACACAAAGTTGGCTGCATCTGCCATCCACGGCAACCAACCCGCAATAAAATGATAGCGCTGTCCAAACGTAAGCTCTGTTTTTTTTTCGCCCAAACAAAGCTGAAAAATGCTTTCGCAAAATTTGCATAGAACCATATGCCCATCTTAGTCGCTGCTTTTTGAAATCAATAAATGTGTCGGGGATTAAACCTGTTCCGTATGTTTTTGGAATATACAAGGCTTCATATCCATGTTCGAAAATATTGAGACCAAGTTCAGCATCTTCGGTAATGCACCACTGAGCCCACTTTCCCACTTGGAGCAACACCGATTTTTTTACTAAGGTCATCGTGCCATGTTGAATGATGGCATTGCGTTCATTTCGTGTCATCATTCCAATGAAGAAGAAACCGCGGTACTCTGCATAGCAAGCGGCTTTGAAGGCACTCTCGTTGGCATCGCGATAATCTTGTGGCGCTTGCACAATGGCAACTTTCTCATTTGAAAATTGTGGAACTAAATCGCTTAGCCAATTTTCGCTCACCACATAATCACTATCAATCACTCCAATAATTTCTGCTCGCTCATCTGTTTTTTCCAAAGCAAAATTAAGCGCGCCCGCTTTAAATCCCTTCAACTCATCTACATGAAAAAACCGAAAGTGTTTTCCCAGTTGAGCGCAATGTTCTTTCACTGGCTTCCAGATCGCTTCATCTTTTGTGTTGTTATCAACCACAATCACTTCATAAGCAGGATAGTTTAAACGAGAAAGCGCAGACAGCGTTTCCATCACCATTTGCGGCGGCTCATTGTACGTGGGAACATGAAGCGAAACCATGGGCAAAGGGTAATCACCAGCATCATGCACTTCCAATGGCCTTCGCCATTTTCCAAGCCACATTGCTTCTGCCCATTCATGCGCTTCGGTTAAAATAACAACCACAACTCCCACCATGCCGGTGAGCACCAAAATTCCTACCACTATAGACGTAACACTTAAGTACTGCTGAAAATATTTGTACACAATCCACACGGCGATGGTGGCCAAAAAATAAGCGATAACCGCAAGAAAGCTTCTGCCGCGGGTTTTAAGCGTGGCACTGTCTGTTAGAAGGAAGGTAAGCAGAATAGCAGCAATTAAAACTGAAATACCTGCCAAGGTTTGCCAATCTGGAATGGCAACAATGGGTGCAGTAAATGAAAACTTTTGATTTCGCTCAACATCATACACTCCCCAATAGGCTCCAACTGCTCCTTCGGTTTCTTGCTTCCACGGTTGGTCGAAAGCTTCCATCACATAATAAATATAGTTTTCTTTTTCGGCTCTTGCCAAAAATCGACGAAGAAAAATAGCTTCATTGGAAGGAGACGCAACAGCAGAGCCACGAATACGGCCATTGCTAGGCCAGCCAACTTCACTAATCACAATGGGCTTACGAGGAAATTGCTGTTTTAATTTTTCCATTAAAGAGACGATGTAGTCTACTGCAAGATCAAGGTGAATCCCTTCCCAATAGGGAAGCATGTGCACCGCAATAAAATCTACATGTTCTGCAAGCTCAGGATATTTAAGCCACACATGCCAAGGCTCGGCAGTGCTGACGGGAACTTGAAGTTCAGAGCGAGCCTTGTCTAAATAAGGAATAAGTTCTTCAACCGTAACATCGCCGCGAAGCAAAGCCTCGTTCCCCACAATGGCACGCACAACATTGTTATGCTTCGCTGCAACGTCAATAAGTTTCCTTATTTCCAAGTCGTTATTTTCCAGCCTCGTATCAATCCACGCTCCCAGCGTTACATTCAGCTGATGCTTTTCTGCTAATTCTGGAACATGCACAAACGCTTCTTCCATTGAATACGTACGAACGGCATGCGCTTTTTTTGAAAGCAATGCTAAGTCAGCTTCAATTTCCTCTTTGCTCGGAAAGACTTGTTCTAAGGGGCTTTGCTCCATTCGTATGGGAGAAAAAGAAAATCCTTGAACGGCCGCGGGCCAAGCAGGCTCTTGCTCTGGCCGGTAAAAATATCCCCACAAGCACAAGGTGAGCAAGGCAACGGAAAGTCCAACAATAGTATTTGCTGCACTAAAAAATTTTTTCATGAAGGTCTTTTTCCTGTAGATGAGATGCTTTCTGTGAACGAAGAAAGTGGCGGAAATATAACACAGTCAAACTCCTGCGATGCAAGAAGTTTTCTATCAGCGTTTTTAAATTCCCTTTTCTTTTTTTATCACTTTACATTATACATGCTCGCATGGATCTTTCGCACCTTGTTCCACAACAACCAGGCGATGAACTTTTGCAAATGGCGCACTCATTTGGTTTGGGGCTTATCATTGCTGGTATTATGTTTAGCATTGTGGGATGGGGCTCTTGGCGTTATGGCCGAAAACGCCAGAGTGGAAGACATATGCTGCTTGGCGTTACCCTTATGATTTACCCCTATTTTGTAAGCAGCCTTCCCCTTTCACTCCTCTTGGGTTTTGTGCTAAGTTTTTTTATTTTTTGGCCTCCACTTTAAGCAACATCAAAGGATATCATCATGAATTTAAAAACACTCCTTCTTTTTATTTCGCTTTTGCTTTTTGGCAGCATCACTTATGCTGCGCAGATGAATACACATCCTTCAGGCTTAAAGTATCTCGACGAAAAACTTGGAAACGGCACAACTGCTATCAGCGGAAAAACAGTTGTGGTGCACTATATCGGCTGGTTGAACACCAACAATGCTAAAGGCCAAAAGTTTGATAGCTCAGTCGATCGAGGCCAAGCTTTTGTGTTTCACCTTGGCGCTGGCCAAGTTATTCGCGGTTGGGATGAAGGCGTTGCTGGCATGAAAGTGGGCGGAAAACGCACCTTGTATATTCCATCTGCTCTTGGCTATGGAAGTCGCGGCGCGGGAAATGTCATCCCTCCAAATACAAACCTCATCTTTGATGTTGAACTTCTTGAAGTGAAGTAGGCTTTTCTTTGTCACCAGCGGGAATCCAACAATTCAACCATTTTGCTGTCATCCTGAGTGCAACGAAGGATCTCCTCTGACAATCCTAAAACCGAGATCACCACGTCGCTATGCTCCTCGTGATGGGCATAATGGCAAAAAATGTGTGCTCGAGTTACCACTATCCTAAATAAATTCAAATAGTTGTTGATACTAAATTC